>JAAZIT010000229.1 GCA_012800685.1 Clostridiales bacterium | reverse complement strand
ATGCACAGTAATTGCAGAAACACCAGTTTGTTCAATAGCCTTAGCGAATTCAACAGCATTTATATTATCCTCGTCCCAACCAGCACGAATTTTAACTGTTACAGGACACTCACATACCTTAACAACTGCTTTAGCAATCTCTACAGCATTCTTAGTGTCCCTCATAAGTGCTGAACCTGAGCCACCACCAACAATTTTAGGAACTGGACAGCCCATGTTAATATCAATTATATCTGGCTTATAAACCATTAGCTTTTCGGTAGCCTTAGCCATGTACATTGCTTCCTCACCAAAAACCTGTAGCGCCATTGGTCTTTCAATTTCAGTTATAGTACATAACTCTGCGGTTTTTCTATCGGTGTAAAAAAGCCCCTTTGACGATACCATTTCACTTGTTACATAAGATGCGCCATATTCTCTGCAAAGCTGTCGGTAAGCACGATCCGCAACAGATGCCATAGGTGCAAGACAAGCTGATTTTTCTATTTTAACATTTCCTAATGAAATAAATTCAAGCTCTTTCAAGTAATACTCTCCTTAATAGAAGTATAAATTCATATATTATAATAATAACACAAATTTACGAAAAAGCATAGCGTTTTTTTCGAATTTATGGTATAATTACTATTAATACTGAAAATTTATTTTTAATAGGTGAAACAATGATAATTTATAAAGGTAACGAAGAGGATATTCCTTTTGCACAAGCCCTTTGCAACGAGATTTTTTTAAGGCATATTGGGTGTAACACAGCACCCCTAGGAATTGCTGGATTTTTAAGCTTTGTTTACGATAGAGAAACACTTAAAAAACTTGATATATATTATGCTAAGGAAAATGATAGTATAATAGGTATACTTGCTTTTGACAAAGAAAGAAATCATCTTTCTTTGTTTTTCGTGAAAACAGAATACCAAGGAAAAGGTGTAGGAAAAAAACTTTTTGAACAGATAACCCCCTTTGATAAAGAGTTTATTACAGTTAATTCATCAGTTAATTCTGAGCCGATTTATAAAAGTCTAGGCTTTTATCCTACAAGAAAAAAATACCCACTTGATGCAAATGGACTAAAATATATTCCAATGATTTATCATAATAAATATAAGGACTTATCATTTGAGAGCCTAGGACAAGAGATTGAAATATGCGTTTCTTCAGAGCATAGATTTGGAACTGACGCATTTTTACTAGCTGATTTCGCCTCCCCTAGAAATAAAGATGAGGTTTGCGATTACTGCTCTGGGAGTGGAATAATTGCTCTCCTTATGAAACGCAATTTTTCACCTAAAATGATTTATGCAGTTGAAATACAAGAAAAAGCTGTAGAGCAAATGAAGCTTTCGGTACTTCAATCGAATATATCGGATTTTAAAATTATTAGTGGTGATTTAAAGGATTTCAAAGCTGAAAAAGAGCTTGACTTAATTACCTGCAACCCACCATATAAAATTAATAATACAGGTGCTAAAAACGAACTGGAGGCTGTATCCATTGCACGACATGAGATTATGTGTAGTCTTGATGATGTGTGCCTTAGCGCCAAAAAAAATCTTAAATTCGGTGGGAGACTTTGTATTTGCAACCGCCCCGAAAGACTTTGCGATATTATGGTTTCAATGAGGAATAATAATATTGAGCCTAAGCGTGTGAGATTTGTAAGTAAAAACCCCAAAACAGCTCCTTGGCTTGTTTTAGTTGAGGGCAAAAAAGGCGCAAATAGCTATTTGCAAGTTGAGCCACAGCTTTATACTCAAGGTGAAAATTCATTAGAGTATTCAGACGAAATGAAAAGAATATATAAAATAGATTAATAACAGATACCGAAAGGATTGTTACAATGAAAATTCTGGCAATTGATGGAAACAGTATAATGTACCGAGCTTTCTATGGCATACGGATTTTAACAAACTCAAAAGGCTTTTACACAAACGCAATCACTGGATTTATGAACATATACCTAAAAGAAATTGAAGCAGTAAAGCCTGATTGTGTTACAGTAGCTTTTGATTTACCTGGTCCAACATTTAGACATAAGAAGGTTGATACTTATAAGGCTAACCGAAAAGGTATGCCAGATGAGCTTGTACAACAAATGCCTAAAATTAAAGAAATTCTTACTGCTTTGGGTGTTAATATTATTGAGGTTGAGGGATATGAAGCCGATGATGTACTAGGAACAATTTCAAGAGTTTTTACTGAAAACAATAACCAGTGCTATATCCTAACAGGTGACAGAGATAACCTACAGCTTATTAATGACAACGTTACAGTTCGACTAGCGACAAACAAAGAAACCATAAACTTTGATACCAACAAAGTACGTGAGGTCTATAACCTTGAACCAAAACAGCTTATTGAGGTTAAGGCTTTAATGGGAGATAGCTCTGACAATATTTCCGGAGTTGCTGGAATTGGCGAAAAAACAGCCATGACATTAATTCACCAGTACAAAACCGTTGACAGCTTGTATGATAATTTAGAAACAGCCACTCTAACAAAATCAGTTCTAACAAGGCTAACAAACGGGAAAGATGACGCTTACCAAAGTCGTTGGCTCGGAACTATTGCACTTAATGCACCTATTTCAAACGATTGTAAGGAATATGAAAAAAAACCTGTTCAAGCTGAAAAGCTAAGTGAAATTCTATCTGATTTAGAGATGTTTAAGCTTTTAGAAAGACTAAATCTAAACGCTGTTAAAGCTACTACAGATAAAGTTGAGGATATAATCGAGTCTAAGGTAAAGCTTGAAAAATTTAAGGTTAAAGAGCTTAATAAAAAATTTGTCCAGTCACTCAATCAAAATGACATAACTTATTTTATTTTCGCTGACGGAATTTTAAAGGTGGCTTACAAGGATACTATTTATGTATCCAACAGCATATATCAAGAGTATTCGTTGTTAGGTGACGATAATTCGTCATTTGATGAAGTTCTTATGTACTTTAATTCCCCATGTGATAAAATGTGCTTTGAGGGGAAAACAGCATATAAATTTGCCTTTTCAAATAATTCAGAGCTTAGAAATGTTAGCTTTATCTGCGATTTAGCAGGATATCTTTTAAACTCTCAATCAAGTGATTATACTGTTGAAAATTTATGCCTTGCTTATAAAATAACATATCGTAAGGATATGGGGGAAAATGCTGATATTGCATCAATTCCTGCACTTTGTGAGCGTACAAAGGCAGAGATTAAGCTAAAGGAAATGGAAAATCTTCTTTATGAGATTGAACAACCACTTTGTGAGGTTCTTGCATCCATGGAGGTTATTGGAATAAAAGCTGATGTTCAGGGAATAAAGGATTTTGGTGTAAATCTTACCTCGCAAATTAAAGAGCTTGAACAGGGTATTTATGAACTATGTGGAAAAGAATTTAATATTGCAAGCCCTAAACAACTAGGAGTTGTACTTTTTGAGGACTTAGGACTTCCAGCAAAAAAGAAAACCAAAAGCGGTTATTCAACAAATGCAGAGGTTCTTGAAAGCTTGGTGGACAAGCACCCTATAATTCCACTAATATTAGAATATAGAACTCTTGCAAAGCTTAACTCAACATATGTTGACGGACTTTTAAAATGTATTGGAACTGACGGAAGAGCCCATAGCGTATTTAAGCAAACCGAAACTCGAACAGGAAGAATTTCATCAACCGAACCTAATATGCAGAATATTCCTGTTAGAAAAGAACTAGGAAGAAACATGCGTAAGTTCTTTATTTCTGGTAAAGGAAGGACCTTAGTTGATGCTGACTATAGTCAAATTGAGCTTAGAGTTCTTGCATCAGTTTGTAAAGACCCAAATATGCAAAAGGCTTTTTTAGAAAACAAAGATATCCATACCTCTACTGCTGCACAGGTTTTTGATATGCCAGAGGATTTTGTTACGCCAGAAATGAGAAGTGCTGCAAAGGCTGTTAACTTTGGTATAATTTACGGAATGGGTGCATTTTCACTTTCAAAGGATATAAATGTTAGTGTTGCAGAGGCTAAAAAGTATATTGAAAATTATTTTGCAAACTTTCCTAATGTTCAAAAATATATGAATGACATAGTTGAAAATGGAATTAAGGACGGATATGTAACAACCATTTTCGGAAGAAGACGATATATTCGTGAGCTTAATTCTTCAAATAAAATGCTTCAAGCTTTTGGAAAAAGAGCGGCTATGAATGCGCCTATACAAGGTGCAGCTGCCGACATAATAAAAATAGCAATGGTAAAAGTATATCAGAGACTTAAAAAAGAACAAATTGATGCTAAGCTTATATTACAGGTTCATGATGAACTTATTATTGAGGCTTCAGAGAAATGCGTTCAGCTTGCTAAATCTATTTTAAAAGAAGAAATGGAAAATGCAGTAAACCTTGATGTCCCTATGATAGTTGATGTTAACGATGGAAAAAGCTGGTATATTGCTAAAGGCTAAACAGAAAAGGTTTTTTTATTTATCTTATTGTAAATAAAAAAATTATATGTTATAATAATATTAAACAAACTGGAGGAAAGGGATGTTCACATGAGTGTTACAATAAAAGATGTTGCTAAAGCGGCGGGCGTATCAGTTGCGACCGTTTCTAGAGTTTTAAATGGTAATTCCAATGTTTCGGAATCTGCCACTGAGCTAGTTAACAAAACTATTAAGGAGCTTCGTTATAGCCCAAACTCTTTGGGAAGAAATTTGAGAAAGCGTGAAACCAAAACAATTATGGTTATTCAGCCAGCATCAGTTCATTCGCTATATTCTGAAATAGTTGCAGGTATGCAGGTTGGTGCTCATGCACTAGGATATGATGTTATTTCAATGACCTCATATAGCGCAATTGAAATTGAAAACCGTCAAATGAATATGCTCTTTAATAGAACCGTTGATGGTGCAGTTTTATTAGGAACACAGCTTACTGCCACAGAGATTAATAAGCTTGGTGAAAACTATAATATTGCCCTATGCTGTGAGAGTATTGAGGGAGCTAATGTTTTAACTGTAACAGTTGACGATGAGCAAGCCGCTTATGATGCAGTTGTTGCTTTAATTAAAAAAGGGAATAAAAAAATTGCCCTTATATCTACAAATTCAAAGGCTTTTTCATCTGTATATCGTGAAAAGGGATATAGACGTGCTCTGGCGGATCATAATATTGAGGTTTCTAAAGATTACATCTATAAGAATACATATGACTTAGAAAATGGCGCTATTGCCGCTGAAGAGTTTATGTCACTTGAGGATAAACCAACAGCTATTTTTGCTGTGTCCGACCTTTTAGCAGCTTCTGCAATTAAACAGGCCACGAAAATGGGAATAGAAGTGGGAAAAGACCTCGCTATATTAGGATTTGACAATATCGCTATGTGTGAAATGTTTATACCATCTATCTCAACAGTATCACAGCCTTGTAAGGAAATGGGAATATTTGTTGTGGAAAAAATAATTAACAATATTTCAAACGTGGAAAAAGATAATAAATACTATAAAATGCCACATGAGGTTATTTTAAGAGAATCCACAGGTGATTAAGTATTGTTAATAAAAAGGAATTAACGATATTTCAAACCTTAAGCTTAAGAAAAATAATTAATATACACTTAGCCATCGCCAAATAAGGTTATTTTAAAACAACCTACTGATACTTATTAATACAAAATAATTAACGCATATGCACTTTAGATGCATATGCGTTTTTTAATACATTATAGCCCCAAATTCCTTAGCTAGGGATTTTATATTTTCAGAATCTATTAAGGAAGTCGAATCCACTAATGCCCTTCCGTGATAATAGCACAGTGCCATTCTCAAGGCTTCCTCCGTATCGGCCTTAAACATCACTGGTAATTCAAGCCAGTGGAGATTTTGGCTTAGATAAAACCCATCATCATGGGTATTGATTTCAACCGTAATTACATTATAAAGCTCGTCATCAAAATCTAATAGCTCCTCAGCCATGTCATACCCAATATCAATAGCTGGTGAAAGAGTAATTTGTTCAGGATTTAAGAAAAAGGCCTGTACGTGGTTTGCCGCAACCATTGATGTATCTTCTTTTTCTCTATCAACTGGTGCATATTTCTCAATTGCTTCTTTGACAATTTGAACCTTTTCATCAGAAAGCCCAGAACAGTCAAATGTCACCTGACATAAATCGAGAAACCTTTTAATTTTCAAAGGCAAATTGCCACTATCCATCTTATCAGTTAGTTTAATGTACAAAGGCACCTCGCTAAACTTTAATATGTCTTTAACTATGTAATAAACATCATCAAGGTCACTATCTGGATTAACCTCAAAACCTATGGCACTAATGTTTAAACTTTGAAGGGTTATAAGATACCCAAGCTCTTTTCCAAAAACATTTTCTTCCGTATCAGAATCTATGTTTAAAATTGGAATAACAGGTACTTCAAGCCTCCTGCACGCTAAGACTGCTGCTCTTAGCTCAAAAAGCTCAGTTATATCCTTTAGCAAAAATGCATTTGCCCCATCTTCCTCAAAAGCATATGCCTTGTTAAAAAATACATCCATCATTTTAAAAAAACTTAACTCCTCGAAGGGTTCACAAGGTTCTCCTAAAGTAGATATTTCAGCTGGTTTAAAATCCGCCCCGAGTATTTGGGGCATCTGTATTGGGATGTCCATTAGAGATTATAGTCCTTTCATTAAAATATAATATTACATAGATTCTGGACATGTGATTTTAAGCATATCCAAAACATTTTTAATTGTCTGCTTAGTTGCTAAACAAAGACCAAGCCTTGCCTGCATAACGTCCTTGCTTTCGCCCTTAACTCTACACTGTGAATAAAATTTGTGGAATATAGTTGCTAAATCAACAGCATATCTTGTTATCTTAGCCGGATCATAAGACTTAGCCGACTCGTTAACAACATTAGGAAAAGTAGCAAGAAACTTAACAAGCTCTTTTTCTTCTGATGTTAAATAGCTTTTAGCCATTTCAGAATTAAATTCTTCCATAACTATGCCATCTGTTTCAAGTCCTTTAAAAATCGAACAAATTCTAGCGTGAGCGTATTGAACATAATAAACTGGATTTTGAGATGTTTCTGAAACAGCTAAATCCAAATCGAAATCAAAATGTGAGTTTGGCTCACGAAGATTAAAGAAAAATCTAGCTGCATCAATTGGAATTTCATCAAGTAATGTTGAAAGGGTGATTGCCTTTCCTGAACGCTTAGAAAGCTTGTACTTTTCTCCGTCCTTTACAAGGTTTACCATCTGCATGATAACCATATCTAGCCTGTCAGGGTTAATCTCAAGAGCTTTCATTGCCGCCTTTATACGAGGAATATATCCATGGTGATCAGCCCCTAAAATATCAATTGCCTTATCATAACCTCTTGTAACAAGCTTATTGTAGTGGTATGCAATATCGGGCACAACATAAGTAGGAATACCATTTTCACGGACAAGGACTCTGTCCTTTTCGTCACCCAGTTCAGAGGATTTAAACCAAAGCGCACCGTCAAGCTCGTAAGTGTAACCACTTTCTTTTAGCTTTTCAATAATTTCTGTAACAGCACCACTATTGTGAAGCTGGCTTTCTAAAAACCACTCGTCATAAGTGATTCTATATTTTTTAAGATCATTTTCTAAAGTCTTAATGTTAATTGGAAGTGCATAATCGCAAAGTGCTTGTTTTCTAGCTACACTGTCAACCTCAACGTACTTGTCACCATTTATTTCAGCAAAATTCTTAGCGTGAATAGTTATATCTTCTCCAAGATAAGCGTCCTCAGGCATTTCAATTTCAGGCTTAAATATTTGTAAATATCTTACCTCCAGTGAGGTTTTAAACTTTTCAATTTGATTTCCCGCATCATTTACGTAGAACTCTCTAGCAACATCATATCCAGCCTTTTCAAGAACCGCCGCAAGACAATCACCAATAGCTCCACCACGAGCGTTACCAATATGCATAGGCCCAGTTGGATTTGCTGAAACAAATTCCACAAGAACTTTTTGTCCTTTTCCTAAATCAGTACTTCCATAATTGCCATCTTCCGAAATAACAGCATTAACAACATCACCAAACCATTTTTCACTATAATAAAAATTAATAAATCCAGGCCCAGCAACATCACATTTGCTAAAATATGTTCCGTTAAGATAAACTCTGCTTTGAATTTTTTCAGCAATTACTCTAGGAGCAACCTTAAATATTCTTGCGCAAACCATTGCCACATTTGTTGATAAATCACCATTCTTAGAATCGGCAGGTATTTCAACATTAAACGCAGGAATAGACTCAGAAGCAAGCTCTCCCTCAGCAATAAGCTCACCCATTGCACTTAAAATAATTTCTTTTACATCGCCAATAGCAGTTTTTATTAAATTCAACATATAAATCTCCATTCTGTCATTTATAACTTATAATATTTTTCGTAATAGTAAACACAAATGGTTAAATTAGAATTTAACTTCAATATCTATCTCAAAATCCCCAATATAGCTT
>JAAZIT010000228.1 GCA_012800685.1 Clostridiales bacterium | reverse complement strand
GAACCAGGGGCAATAGAAAGAGATACATCAGCATGAATAGTTTTGCCTTTTAAAATGTGTGCAACCTTCATCATGTCTTGAAGTGAAGAGTTTGTGCAAGAACCGATACAAACCTGATCAATTTTTAGATTACCAATTTCTTTTACGCTCTTTATATTATCTGGTGAATGTGGACAAGCAGCTAAAGGTGCAAGCTCACTTAAATTAATTTTAATAATTTCATCGTAAACAGCATCATCATCAGCTGATAGCGGACCCCAGCAATTCTCCCTATCCTGTGCCTTTAAAAATGTCTTTGTAATCTCGTCAGAAGGGAAGATTGATGTAGTTGCACCAAGCTCAGCACCCATGTTAGTTATTGTTGCTCTTTCAGGTACGGAAAGCGTTTTAACACCCTCGCCACAGTATTCAATAACCTTGCCAACACCACCCTTAACAGACATTATTTTTAATACCTCTAAAATTACGTCTTTAGCAGCAACCCATGGCGAAAGCTTGCCAGTAAGCTCTACCTTCACAATCTTTGGGTATGTAATATAATAAGCACCGCCGCCCATAGCAACAGCAACGTCAAGTCCTCCTGCACCAATAGCAATCATTCCAATACCACCACCAGTAGGAGTGTGGCTGTCAGAGCCTATTAATGTTTTCCCAGGTATTCCAAATCTTTCTAAATGAACCTGATGGCATATTCCATTTCCAGGTCTTGAAAAGTAAACACCATGCTTCTTACATACTGATCCAATAAATCTGTGGTCATCAGCATTTTCAAAGCCTGATTGTAATGTGTTATGATCAATGTACGCAACCGAACGTTCAGTTTTTACTCTTGGTACACCCATGGCTTCAAATTCAAGATAAGCCATAGTTCCAGTAGCATCTTGAGTTAATGTTTGGTCAATTTTAATACCAATTTCATTTCCCTTTACAAATTCACCGTCAACAAGATGTGCCTTTAAGATTTTTTCAGTTAATGTTAAACCCATATTCACTTGTCCTTTCGTATATATATGTTACTCTATTATTTTAGATGAAAAATGATTGTTTGTCAAGAAAATAACAATATATTCACAAAATTAATTATTTTTACACTATATACAGTGGTTACTATTAAACTTTGTTGTTTATTTCAGCAAATTTAGTATCTCAAATATCAGACAAAAATAATTACTTGCACTTTGGTAAAAAAAATGATATTATATAATTAATATGCACAATAGAAATATGATTATGAGGTGTGGTATGTTTAACAAATTTTTGTGTGTTTTGCTAACTTTATGTATGAGCCTTATTCTGGTATCTTGTAATGGAAGAAAAGCACCTAATAATAAAAATGATTTAGAATTAAATAATAACGAATTAGAAAGTCCAAAATTTGTTACACCACCAGTAAAGTACATTTTCCCTGAATTTCTTTTGGATACGGAGAGAATAACGCTTTTAAGTAGAGAGCTTTACAATAGCTTTGACATAGGTTCTGCTAATAAGGATATCAGTAGTGTGTATTTAGGTCAAATTGTATCAAACTTTTGCTTTTCTGAAGGAAAATACTATAGATATAGATATAATAGTAGGTTTGGTATTGTTGATGCTGAAGGTAAAGTAAAGCTTGAAGCGAACTATTCTGAAATTAAGCAGATACGTAGTGATCTGTTTTTATTGTCAAATTTTGGAACTGGCGAAAAATCATATGCCTATGTTAATAGCGATAAGGAATTTGTTATAACTCCTAAGGGTGAATATGATTGGATTTATCTTGATAATCAGTTAAAAATTTCACAAACTGATCAAGAGCTAGCTAATGTCGATGAGAATGTTGTTGGAAAGATACAGTATTTTATTGAATCCCCAAACTGAAAAGTAGTTTATAACAAATATTTCGATGTAATTAATGAGATATCATTTGATATATTTGATGCCCAAATTAGTGGAAAATGTTGCTATAGCGCGTACGTAGATGAAGTCAATTATATTTTAATTTTTGATGAATATTATAACTTAACTGTTTATGAGGGAAGCTATGGTACAGTGGCAGTTAATTTTAAAAATGATTCTGGAAGCTGTTATATTCTTAGCCACGAGGATTTTGATCAGATTTATAGTCTTGTTAGCTCATTTAAATATAATAAAACCACTTCTAATGTAAATGAAGAGGACAATAATGTGGTTATAACCTTCGGTGTTGATAAAGAAATTCAAAAGGTAATAACAATTTATTATGATGGTTATTGTAT
>JAAZIT010000227.1 GCA_012800685.1 Clostridiales bacterium | reverse complement strand
CGGTTACCCATTTAGAAGCAACACCATTAATGTAATTTTCAAATGGAAAAACAGCAATTAATACCTCTTGATTAGAGCCACTCTTGTATTTTGGTACAAATTTAAACTGTATTTCATTTTCAAACTTTTTTAAAAAATCCGAGTCATTCAATACTTGTCTTTTAAACCAAGATGTTTTTTTATTTAAATCTGAAGTAAGCTTGTAATTTTTAAGTGAAAGCTGATAAGCAAAGCCACCCTCTTTTTTTTCAATCAGTTTTGGGCTGTATTTTTTTATATCAAATTTTCCATTAACAAGCTTGTGAACCTCAATAGTATTTATAACTAGATTTTTATTGTCAACAGCGTCTCCAGAAATTGTGAGAAGAAACCCACCTTTAGAATCAGCACCCAAGCTTTCAATTCCAAATGAAAATGGAGTTTCATTAATAATAGCTTTTCCTATATTTGAAAAACCAAGTCTAACTTCTTTTTTCTTAGGTTTAAATAATTTCAATTACTACTCCATTCCAACGTTTAAAGGCTAATTTCAGCTCCGCCAACCGGTCTTATTGATAGTACGTGACAGCTGTCCTCGCCAAAAATCCTGTCCATTTCCGTTTTAAATTTATCTAGCTTTGAATTAGGAACAAAAGCTTGAATAGTCCCTGCAAATCCACCACCATGAACTCTACAAGCGCCTTCTCCGTCTAATATACTTTGTGCATTGTAAAGTCCGATAGAAAGTCCTTGCTCGTGGGGAGCAGAGGGGGCATATATGTTTTGTAGATATTTATATGATGAGTTTCCAGAATTGTTTACTTCCGTCAAGAAATCGTCAAACCTTCCCTCAGAAAGTGCCAAGAATTCACGCTCAACTCTTTGATTGTCGTCAAAAAAGTGTAAAGCCCTTAAAACAGCACGGTCGCCACATTTTTGCCGAACCTCAACTATATTTTCAAGAAGCTGGTCCTTTGTTATTTCCCTTAAATAGTTTTTTTGAAAACAACCTGCAACAGATTTCATTTCAGTTGGAATTGAAGCGTATTCTGGAGTTAAATCGGCGTGATTACCCTTAGTATCAACTATACAAAGATTATATCCAACCTTTGAAAAGTCAAAGGAAACAGAATTTACAATTGGATTTTCAGTGTCAGCAAAATCAATTGTAATAAAACTTCCAACAGAGGATGCCATTTGATCCATTAGTCCAGATGGTTTTCCAAAATGGACATTTTCAGCATATTGAGCAATTTGAGCAATTTTTACTGGAGATACCTCAGCGTTATTATATAAATAATTTAGTATAGTACCAACCAAAACCTCAAATGCGGCTGAAGATGAAAGTCCGGAGCCTTTTAAAACATTTGAAGTTGTATATGCCTTAAATCCGCCAATGCTATATCCATTTTTAAAAAAGCCATCTGCAACACCACGAATAAGTGAAGCAGAGCTGTTTATATCAGTCTTAACAACCTCTAAATTGCTTATATCAACTATATCTTCAGGAAATCCCTCAGATTTAATTTGAATAGCATTATTATCACAAGTCCCAACAATAGCAATTACATCAAGTGAAACTCCTGCTGCTAACACCTTTCCATGATTGTGATCGGTGTGGTTTCCACCAACTTCAGTCCGCCCAGGAGCAGAAAATATCCTAAATGGTATATTACCATATAAAGCTTTAAAATTCTCAATAGCTTTTTCATAACGTTTTTTTTGGAAATCAACTAAATCTTTTCCATAAATATCTACAAGTTTATAAGTTTTCATAATATAAATCCTTTCCTAATGTGCATTTCCTTTCCATTATACTATAACATATGTGAATTTTCAACAATATAATTTATTATTTTTTGCATTTTTTGAAAATTCACTTAACATTTGACGTAATTTGTGATATAATTATTATATCTAAAATTGAATATGAATTATAATTTATATTTAGTATGTTTGAAAGGGTTTATTTAAATGAAAAAATTAATGCTTGGAAATGAGGCATTTGCACGTGGCCTATATGAAGGCGGTTGTAATGTAGTCTCATCTTATCCTGGTACACCATCTACTGAAATTACTGAATGCATAGCAAAGTATGAGGACGTATATGCTGAATGGGCACCAAATGAAAAGGTTGCTTTAGAAGTTGCAATTGGAGCATCAATTGGTGGAGCTAGGGCTTTTTGCGGAATGAAACACGTTGGGCTTAACGTTGCCGCTGACCCACTATATACTGTGGCTTATACAGGGGTAAATGGTGGACTTGTAATTGGAGTTGCAGACGATCCTGGAATGCACTCATCTCAAAACGAACAGGACTCAAGACATCATGCAATTGCATCAAAAATACTTATGCTTGAGCCATCAGATTCTTCTGAATGTAAGGAGTTTGTTATTAAAGGCTTTGAACTTTCTGAACAATTTGACACACCGGTTATTGTTAGAATGACAACAAGAGTATCACATTCACAATCTGCTGTTAAGATTTGCGATAGATTTGAAGCGGGAGTTAAGCCATACATAAAGGACGCTCAAAAATACGTAACACTTCCAGCTAACGCAAGAGCACTTCACGTTAAGGTGGAGGAGAGACTTAAGAAAATTTCTGAATATGGTGAAACATCACCATTTAATAAAGTTGAAATTAATGATACAAAAATTGGCGTTATCACGAGTGGTATTGCTTATCAGTACGCTAAGGAAGCTTTAGGCGACAAGGTTTCATATTTAAAGCTTGGTATTGTTAATCCACTTCCTGTTAAT
>JAAZIT010000226.1 GCA_012800685.1 Clostridiales bacterium | reverse complement strand
TCCGTGTCCATAGTTATATACTAACACCAAAACATTGCGTTTAAGAGCCACCGAAAAGAAGAAAACAGAATTTTATAAATATGATAGCGTAAGTGGAAATGGTTCTAAACTTTGCGGACAATGCGAACTTGCATTTAAGGACGAGAGTAACAAAGATGTTTATGATAAATATCTTGAGTACACTAAACGCAAAAGTATTCTTGACGATGCTAAAAGCATTGCTGATATTTCAGGTGAATTGGCCACAGAGCAGGGCGACGAAATTATCGGTCAACTTACTCAAATATTCCGTGATCGTAAACTTTCTGAAGAAATGCTTATTGCATTTTGTAAAGTTGAAAAAATTTCTTATAATGCAACGGGTGCTGAAATGCAGAATACTAATATAAAAGTTTGTCGCTGCGGTTGCTTGAATGATGTGTCCGATGGACGGAGAGTTTGTAGTAATTGCGGATTAGAACTTGAAATTAAGTGTCCAAATTGCGGAACAGTTAATGATGCTAACATTAAAGTATGTAAATGCGGTTTTAGGTTTGAAAATATTGATAGAGCTTTAGCCTTATGTGAACAAGCAGAACACGCTATAGCTGCACTCGATTTTACAGTTGCAAAAGCACACATTTCTGATGCAACCCGCTATTGGCCTAATAGTCCAAAGGTACAAGCTTTAAATGAAAGACTTGCTGAATATGAACTGCGTGTCGGCAAGGAAGTTGCAAAAATGCGTGATGCAATAAAAGAAAAGAGATATATTGAAGCTTCCAGTCAATATACAAGCATTCAAAAATTCTTTTCAGGCTACTCCGATGCTATAATAGAACAAGAAGTTTCTCAGGCTATTACAAAGGCTCAGTCTTTTTTTAATCAGGCAAAAGCCGAAAAACTTGAAAAAGATATTCTTGAGCTGTGTGCTCAAGCATATGATCTTTGCTCGGATTTACCCGGAGTTAAAGAACTTATGCCTAAACCTTCAGCGGTTTCTGGAATGTCTGTTAGTGCCAATGCTAATATGAAAACAAACATAGTGTCGTGGACTTCAATAAATGATAAGTCTATCAGATACATTGTTGTTAGAAGTGCTAATGGTTGGATTCAGCAGATTGCAGACGGTGAAACAATCTTTAAAGGAAGTGGAAATTTATATTCTGACAACAATATTGAACCGGGTATTATCTATTACTATAATATTTTTGCTGAAAGAGCCGAGGTATGCTCACAAGGTGCAAAAGGCGAATCGGTAGTAAACCTTTTTGAGGTTTCAAACGTTTCAATTACAGCTGCAGATGCTTCATTAAACATTTCGTGGGATAGTTTACCTACAAATGCTACTGCTGAAATTTATGAAGTTTCTGCCGACGGTAACAAGAAACTTATTGCAACATCATCTTCCGATTGTTATTTGGTTTCTGAATTGACAAATGGAACTACTTATTCATATCACGTTGCCCTCTCCTATATTGTAAACGGTAAAAAAGAGGTGACAAAAGGTGTTTTTAAAAGCGGTGTCCCTAATTGTCCCCCTGAACCAATTGACATTCTAAGAGTTAAACCTTGTCAGGATGGTACTTTCGAGGCTATTTGGTTACAAGATAGTTTTAATGATGTTAGACTTTTCTGTTCCACGGAAAGACCCAAACATAATCTTGGCGACATTATTTCATTAACAACGCTTGAGCAAGAAATGCGACCGCTACAGCAACACCCTCTCTCCTCCCAAACTAATAAGATTTTGGAGCCTAATGAAAAAGGTGCTTCATTCCAATATGATGGAACAGATTTACTATATATTGTTGCTGTTGTGGTTAAATCAGGTTCTGCTGTATTTGGATCTTTAGCAAGAGCAAGCAAAGGCGAAGCCATAAATATAAAAACAATTAGAATTGTTAATGGACAAATTAACATTTATATAGATCTACCTGAAACAGCAACTGGTTTTGTTGTGTTATATCGTTTTGATCAATTTCCATCTGATATTGGGGATGTTAAAACGATTAGGAGGTACATTCCACTTAAACAATATCAGTTGAATAGTGCAATTGTATTAGATACTCTTGAACCTAGAAAATATTATTTTTCTGTTTTTGCAGAGTTCAAACGAGATGGAGAAAAAGACTACTCCGCAGGTTCAGACTATTTGTTTAACAATTCGCCACGGGAAAACATTACTTATTCTATCTCTGTTAATAAGAAATTATTTGGTGATAGTTGCGTGATTCTAGAATTTGAAGCAGAAAACAAAGAGTTTGAGTTGCCTGACATTGATGTAATGTCTGCAATAGAAAACACGCCAATGTTTAAATCATCTGCAAAGTTGTTTCATTCTATTCCGGCACAGCACGTGGATGGATCTTTACAAGTTAGGATTCCGTTTTCGAAAGGACTTGCAAAGGACACTTATATCAAAGCGTTTTTTAAGGATGAAAAATCACAAGTGGAGAATCAGCTTCGATTAAGATTGAAATCAAATTATAAGATTAATTAGGAGGAATGGATGTGGGGATTAAAAGAAATTTTATATGCCCTTATTGCTTCGAAAAGCATAAATTATCTAAAGTTCAATTCAGATGCACGAATAAGCGTTGCAAGGATTTTGACGATGTGGAAATGACGAGGTATGAGAACGGTAATCTCAAGATGCCAAAGCAAGGTAAAAAAACATTTACTATCTCCTCAAAGATTGGATTTGCTATTCCACAATCTGCAAAATGCGTGGAATGCGGCAACACTACATATAAACACGTATGTCCTTCTTGTCATAACGAGTTGCCTGAAAGTACCTTGACCGGAAAGGATATAATTATTTCCGTTGTTGGTTCTCGTGCTACAGGAAAGAGTCACTTTGTTGGTGTTATCATCAAGGAACTACGGGATAGAATTTCTGTGAGTTTCGGCGGTTCTCTCGAAGGATTTGCTGATAGTTATCAGAGGTGGCAAACCAATTTTGGTTATAGCCTTTATGACAACAATATGAAACTTGAACTTACTCAAAGTAGTGTTCAAAATGTTGATAATGGTGCTTACAGACCGCTGATATTTAAATTAAAGTTAAAGCACAAGGTTTTATTTAAAGAGTTTATCGAAAGTTTTACTTTCGTATTTTTTGATACTGCGGGTGAAGATTTAAACGACGAAGATACAATGAGTACTGTAAATAAGTACATTTGTAAATCTGCTGGAATTGTATTTTTGCTTGATCCTATGCAGATTCCTGCAGTTGCAAATCAGTTAGACGAATCAACAGTTAAGCGTGCAGCGGCAATAGATTTTCATTCTGCTGCAAAGGCTGATGACATTATGACTCGTGTATCTAACTTAATTAGAAATGATAAAAAAATGTCGGATACCACAAAAATAGATATTCCGGTTGCGGTGGTATTTTCGAAGTTTGATGCTATTGAATCTATTATTCCTCCTGATTGTACCGTTCTTAATCCAAGTCCGCATTGTACTGAAAAGTACTTTGATATGTCTGACTGGCACAATGTAAATTCTGAGATTTTGGCGTTACTTCATGAATGGGATGCTGATGCTTTTATCTCACAGTTGGAAACAAACTACAGCAATTTCTCTTATTTCGCTGCATCTGCCTTGGGTTTAAATAATAACCCCGACAAGTCAGGTAAAATCGAAAGACCTCGCCCTCATCGAATTGAAGATTCGTTCTTATGGATTCTTAAAGAGAATGGGGTAATTAAGGGCAAATAATCTTTTGTGTAGAAAGCACGCAAGCAAGTATGTTGTCAAAACCACACTTAAGTATGATGTCAAGGAAGGAAGATATATATGAAACAGTATAAAGCGGTGGCAGGACCCAAAAATGCACCAGAATCACTACGAAAACAATGCCGTTTTAAACCATCGTGTTCTGAATACATGATCCTTTCAATAGAAAAATTTGGTTTACTAAAAGGAATTATAAAAGGAATATGTCGTTTAAAACGATGTAATATAAATGGTGGAGGTTTTGACTTCCCATAATAATATTTTGAAAGAGGTGCAAACGATGAGTCCACATCAAATTATTTATACATCTTGTAGGCGTGGCATTAACGGAGTAAATGATGGTCAACAAGTCTTTTCATATGATGCTTCGTTTAAGGATTCAAACAATGATGAGGTGAAAAGCCTATTTTCATATCAGCCGCCGGTACTTGAACCGGGTGTGGTTATGACTGAGGAAATTGCACCGACATTACCTAAATCCTTTACTTATAGAAAATTGGATAACGGTGCGTGTGCATTAGCTTTAAACACTTATCTTGGAAGAGATTATATGGGGAGTGCAGGACGCTTTGGTAATCACCTTAGTCACGTTGTACTGGCTGATGAAAGTGATATGCAAAATTATCCTTGCGAGTTTTATGGCAGTAGTTTGCTACGAGATTGTATGGAATTTGAGGAAGTTAATAATCCCGATAGACCTGACTATCTTCTTAAACCCGTTTTTGAACGAGGGTTTACAGTAGATGTTGATGCTGTGATTGACTTTTTAAACGTTGATGACCGAATTGAGATCTTTAAGAATATGCTTTTCGCTGTCTTTGCTTTTAAAACAGAAAGAAAAAGAGTAGTAATTTGTGACGATCCTAAAAACATTATTATGTGGATCGCTGCAATAGAGTACGCTTTGCCATTAAAAACAGCTCTAGGTATTAATTTTTCCACATATGATTTTGATCCTTCTCTCTCATCATCGCAAATCTGTGGTGTAATTCCAAAGGGATCTCGTTACACAGCAGAGAGCCAAAGACTGCATTTTGTGTTTGACCTCTATGAAAAAAACTGTGCAGAATTTGAAAAGGACGAGCATTATTTTGATTTTATTGATACCTCAATGTCCTTTTCCTATGATAGTTTACAAGACTTCCATCTTTTTATTACAAAAGGATACAATTATGACAAAGCAGACGAAAAAATGTATTCCGCTTATCGTTTGTATTCACTTATGTCTGACGGTATTGCAGAATTAACGGAAAACGAAATTAAAACTGCATTGGATTTTGCAAGCGAATATGCTTTATCTGCGGAGGTGCTCCGTGTCCTTCAGAGTCTATTTGAGAAGAAAGATTATTTACTCGAAACGAATATTCGGTCTTTCCTTTGCATAATGCGTTATGCTATTTCTAAGTACGAATTGCTTTCGGAAAACTATCGTGCCATTATAAAGGGTTTAATGGTTGACAGAGTTTTGTATGAGTTCCTTAACAATGAAAGTGGCGAAAACACTTTTGTGTCTTTCTATGATAAAGTTGATTCTGTTTGTAGAGAAAGTGGCTTTAGCGTTGCAACAGAACTTATGAGAAAAAGCAACCGTGAAAAGTTATTTGCAGTAATGCAAAATGATATTGCAACTTGGAAAATCTCATTTGTTATTAAGGTGGTTTCTACATTTGGCAGGGATCAGCAAGTTTCAGTAAATGAACTTTTAATTGATTCTCCGCTCGGGCAAACCTACTATGGCTTAGTTCAAGCTGTTTACTCAAAGAACACTCAAAACGGATATTTCCTTGTTACTCGTATATTGGATGAGTTTTCCAATGATTGCAAGTATTTGGTTAATATGGCACTAAACATTGAGGGTATGCTTTTTGACCTCCCTAACGGAAATCAAGAGGTTGCATCTATGTGGAAATACTTCGGTCAGACTATGGTAAAATATCAGCAGACTGACTTTGCTACAGCGTATTCTATATTAGGTGATTATAAGAGATATGAGCAGATATATATGCTGTATTCACTTGCAATGTCTAATGCCACTGGTTTAGCAGAAAGCCAACTTATATTTAACGACCACTACAAAACTTATGTTACTTGTGATAGAAATTATTTACAGCAATACAGCGGACAAATAATGATAGACTATTATCGCCGATTAGAAAGCTTTGATAGTGAGTCTATCTATAGTGCGAAAATAGATTTGTTTGATATCGTTTCTTCAGAAAAAATGGAAGTTTCTTTTGCGGAAAGTTTGGTAAAGGATATTGTTAGAAATATCCCACTTGAAAGTCCGTCAAAAGATAATGATAAACTTATTCAAACTTCATATGAATATCTTTACAACAACCTTTGTAAACCAATTTCTGGTAAGTTGCTCTTATTAGTAATCGCAAGTGTTCTTGAAAAATGTAAAAAGTCCAGCCAGTTACACGATGCTTTTGAAAGTCTTGAACGCTTAATTTCTGATGGAAAGGCAGATATGTCAAAAGTTACAGAGCATTCTGCTAAAAAATACTTTGATTGGTTATTGCCAGAAGTATGTGAACTTTGCGAAAAAACCAGTGATATTGAAAGTTTGTATAACTTATTTGAAATGCCGAGAAATATTTCTTCTTTGTTCTTTGTTCCTTGTGCGAAAATTTATTTGAAGCAAAGCAAGGACGATAAGGATTATGGAGTTTTCTGTAAGTTCTTAGGATTAGTATTTGAAAAGGGCAATCCCCAAATACGAGAGGAAATCGGCAAAGTCCTCTGTAAACTGAGTAAACAGAAACTATCTGATTTGGACAAAGTAATAAAGGATATTTATCATGATGACAGAACAGCACTTCGATATTGGAATGTGATTAAAGATGTTGCTGAATCTACCAGTCCGATCTTAAATAACATCTCTAACTTGTTTAAAAGAAAAAAAGATTAAAGATTGTGCATAAGATTAAGAAGAATATCGTATGAAAAATCTTGGGAATTAACAAAAAATCAAAAAAGCTTGCGTTTGTCCACAAGCAAACTTAACTTACAGTTAAAATGATAGCGAAGCAATTGCAAAAGGAATAAGCGACAGCTTTTCTAGTGCTATTAACGAAGGTATTAGTGATACAACTGGAACAAATTATGGTACCAGTACATCCGAGCCGAATAGGTTACAATCAGCTCTTAGCAACATAGAAAAAATATATGAGCAATTTGAAATGATGTTCTATAGGTGTTAGGCGATGTAATCGACAGAGAAAAAGAACCTCATAAAAATCTTAAAAGATATATTTATGTGTCCTAATCTCTACCCAGTAATAGGTAATCATGAAGTTGTGGCAATAAATGTGTTTGGGGATTTATTAGTGGAAGTAACTACTTAAATTGTAAAACACATATCATTTCAGATGTTTTAACGAAGTCTATGAAATGTAGGCTTAATTTGGTGCATTACCATTGTAGAGATGCCTTTTGGTGTCTAAAGAATAAAGTTAGCTCAACTGGCAATTATTCCTTTGGGGCTTGAAGTGTAAAACCTTGTGAAATAAGGGAAAACAGGAAGTATAAGAGCTAAAGAGCATTATTGGACAGTTTTATTCCCAACTATCAAGTCTATTATTAACAACAGACAGCAGGAAACAAAAGAACAATATTTATTAAAAATCTGCTCCCACATTTAAAGTGTGGGAGCTTTTTAGGCAAAAAAATAAAGTCCTGCACAATATTGTGCAGGACTTTTATGTATATATTCTAATTATATTTTATTTCCACTTTAGCTAAAATGCGTTTAAACCTGAGGTTTTGCCTAAAACTATGATTTTCAACTTGTAGCTTATAATTAGTTTAAGTTATAGTCAATATTTACTATATAGATAGTTCTCAATAACTAGTAATTAGTTATTAGTAATAAATCCTTAGTTGATAATTACAGCTACATTTATATACTGATAGTATCATATTAGGTCGCTAAGCTATTAGTTAAAAGTTGTTGTTTCTAATAATTAGTTTCAAGTTGCTAATTGCTATTGTTAGTTGCAACTACTAAAATAAGTATGAGACTAGTTTAGGTTAATATTCTCCGAAAGAACAAATTCTTTAGATTTTATTTTATTTCTTCCTTGAAATTTTCGTACACATAGCTTAGAACAGAACGTCTTGTTATTATTCCTACGAACAAGCCTCTTGAGTCAACTACTGGTACAAAGTTTTGGTCCATTACCTGTTCAAACAAGCTTAGCATATCAGCGTCTATTGATACTGGCGGGTTAAATGTTGGTCTTAGAATGCTCTTAATCGGAACATCCTCCATTGCCCTTAAGTCAACGGTCTTATTATCAATAATGTATCTTAAAAAGTCCTTATCGCTTATAGTTCCCAGATATTTACCCCTTTTGTTTATCAATGGTACAGCTGTATATCCATGATGTCTGAATTTTTCAAGTCCTTGGCGTACTGTATCGTCGTCTTGAATAAAGTCAACCTGACTCTTTGGTATCAGCAACATTGCAGGATTCACTGGTATATCTCCTCCTTCCTTTTCTAATTAAATAATAGCATTTATTACAGTGATTGATATGTACCACTTATTAACAATATTCATATAATTATTAAAAATAAGTTGCGAAATAATTTTCTGATTTTTATTTTTAGTTAAAATATTCTAGATAAGCCCTGATAATACGCTTATATTACGCAATAAAATTAACTTTAAACTTTTTTCAAAAAACACTTGACAAACCACTAAATATTGTTTATACTATAAGTGTATTAATACAGATAGAACACCACGAAGATAAAGTAAAAAAATCTGGTGTAAGAACAAAAAAGGAAAAGCAAACAAAACAACAGAAAGAAAAGTAATCAAGAGACAAAAAAGAAAAGAAAAACAAAAAAAGAAAACAGAGGCAAAAACAAACCAAAAAGACAAATAAGGGAAACAAAAGAAAACAAAGACCAAAAAGAAAAAACAAGACAATTAATGAAAAACAGTAAACAAAGAAGGAAAGCAAAACCAAGCAAGAAAACAGAACAACAAACACAGACCGAAAAAGCAGAATATATACGGTTAATTAAAACATTAGTTAAAGCTTTTGTTTTCCGTATAGGGGAAGAATTCATTAAAACAACAAAGGGTGAGTGTGGGCTTTGAAAAACAAGATTAAAAGAACAGGTGCACGGGTGTATTTAACCACTGCTGGTAGCACGGGTTACTGTTGCACGGTGCGCTAACACATTGGTATACTATTGTACTGGTGTATGGGCGCACGGTGCGCTAACACATTGGTATACTATTGTACTGGTGTATGGGCGCACTAATGCATTACGTGAGTTTCTAATAGAGTAATTTTTTTAAATGCTTTACATCAATGTGGCGAATATAAGGGTTTTATCAAAAATAAGAGGTAAAGGAGGGCGTTTTCATAATGTTTAGTATTGACTTGCAAAGCAGGGTACCTATATATGAACAGCTTTACAAAAAAACTGTAGAGCTTATTATAAAAGGAATTCTAAAGGAAGATTCCCAAATGCCTAGTGTTAGAAATCTAGCTAAACAGCTAGGGGTAAACCCTAACACTGTTGCCAAAGCGTATCAAGAGCTTGAACGAAACGGAGTAACCTATTCCCTTACTGGGCGGGGAAGCTTTGTGGCGAAGATTAATCAAAAGGAGCTTAAAAATTTTGCTTTAATTGATTTTGACAATGCTGTTGACGAGGCTTTGAAAGCGGGTCTTAGCTGTGACGATTTAGTACATCGAATAGGCGAAAAACAAAAGTAGTATTCTTTTATTTGCAAAATGTCATATTTATTATGATAAATTCTTTGGAAAGGAAAAATTGACATGATTCAACTTAGGGGTGTAACAAAAAAGTTTGACAACAATTTTGTTGCGTTAGATAATATTGATTTAACTGTTCCAACGGGAACAGCCTTTGGGCTTCTTGGCTCCAACGGCGCAGGAAAGTCTACTATTCTAAGGCTTCTTGCAGGAATTTACAAGCAGGAGCATGGCGATATTTTAATTGATGATATCAAGGTATATAACGAGCCTTGTGTTAAAGAAAGAGTATTTTTCATTAACGATGAAACCATACAGTACGGAGGATACACTCTTGTAAAGCTTAAAAACTTTTACAAAGGGTTTTATCCTAAATTTTCAGAAGAGCTTTTTGAAAAGCTTAGAAAATCAATAAAGCTTCCTATGGACAAAAAGATAAACCAGTTTTCAAAGGGTATGAAAAGGCAGGCAGTTATGATTATTGCACTAGCTTGTCAAACCGACTATATCATGCTTGACGAGGCTTTTGATGGGCTTGACCCAACAATGAGAATTATTGTTAAGAAAATGCTCGTTGACGCTATTATTGATAGGGAGCTTACCGTTATCATTTCATCTCACAACCTTAAAGAAATTAACGAGCTTTGTGATACAGTTGCATTAATTCACGAGGGGAAAATTGTATTTAACCGTGATTTAGACGACGTTAAGGGCAACATTCACAAGTTTCAGGTGGCTTATGATTTAGATTATGTAAAAGATAATTTTAAAGACATTAATATTTTGCATTTTGAAAAGAACCACAGCATTTACAATATTATTGCAAAGGGCGACGAAGAGGACATTCGTGAGAAATTAAATCAGAAAAATCCTCTTATTCTTGACGTTATTCCTTTAACTCTTGAAGAAATATTTATTTACGAAATGGAGGTGCTTGGATATGACAGCAACGAAATCTCCTAAATTTAGCCCAACCACGCTTCACTATTTAATGCATGGTGGAATTAGGAACTTTAAGATTATGGTGGTTATGACTGTTCTTAATTTAGTTGGATTCCCTTTAGCCATGATTTTTGCAACCTTTGAATTAAGCGTGGATAATTACAGCTCGACTAGCGCATTGTTCTTTATTTTAGGAATTATTTTTACGGCGGTTTCAGTTTTAGTTGGTATTGTTATTGCAGTAAACAACTTTACTTATCTTAACAAAAAGCAAAATGTGGATATGTATTGTTCATTACCTCTTACAAACCTAAAGCGTTTTACCTGTGATTTTGTATCAGGACTTTTATGCTATATAGCCCCTATAGTTATATCTGGAATTGTTTTGATGATTACTAGCGGTATATGCTTTATGGTGTCACCAATACTTTCTAAAGGGCTCGGTATGACCGGAGCAGTCTTTGCGGGGCTAATTGCAAGTGTTTATTTTAAGGGTATAGTAGCAATGCTTATGTTTTATGCCTTTGCTGTTTTTGTACAGTGCATTTGCGGAAGTCTATTTGAATCAATTATGTACACATTGATTTTAAACGCTTTGGTTCCTGGAACTATTTTGGTTACAATTTTCATTTTCTTATCCCAATGCTACGGAGTTGCAATGGAACAATATTTAGTTCCTGCTATTTCCTTCTCAAGCCCTATTGGTGCTTTAATTTATTTTCTCATGGGACTAGATAATTACAGTGGCGAAGCCCAAATGCTTAATTTCTTCACCTCATTTCATTTAAAATGGTTTATTGGTATGATATTAATTACCGCTTTAATTATTTTAGCGTCTTATTATCTCTACACCAAAAGAAAGGCTGAGGATGTTTCAAAGCCATTTGTTTTTAGAGGGTTTTACTACATTTTTATTTCAATAATTTCACTTTGTATTGGAACTCTTTTTATATTCGGTTCAGAGGCAATTATACCTACAATAGCCCTTATGGTTATCGTTTATCTTATTTTTGAAGTAGTTAACAAACGTGGATTTAAAAAGTTTGGTTACTCTGTAATGAGGTGCTTAATAACCTTAGTAACGGTGTTTATTGTTATTTCTATTGCTTTTTTAACAGAAGGCTTTGGAATTGGATACAAGGTTCCGAAAGCAAGTTCGGTTGAAAGTGTTAATGTTAGTTACGGTTCATTAAATAGTAACGATTATTATTTTGATTCTGAAAGTATATATACTTTTTATGACGAGAAGAGTATTCAAGCTGTTATCGATTCTCAAGAGAGTGCCATTGACAGATATAAAGAAACCAAAGACACAGGTTATTTTGGCAATCATTCTTATTATGGAATTGGATATGATTATTATAACTATGATTCTACATTACGACATGTTAGTATTGAATATAAATTAAAATCTGGAAGAACCATTAAAAGAGAATACAGTATGACGATTGATGATTTAAACCATCTAGTTAACATTGAAGTATCACCTGATTATGCTAAGCAGGTTGAAAAGAAAATTATTGATGAATGTAGTATTGATATTGATAGGGATTATATGAATGTACGTTCCCATGACTATATAAACTTAAATGCAATGAACATTATGGGAACATATGTTGGAACAGATGTACGATGTGATAGCTACCTAAATAATCGAGTTGAATATAACAAATATGTTAAAGATTTTGCAGCCTGCTATCGTAAGGATCTTGAGGCTAGAACAGAGGAAGAAATATTACGCCCCACAACAAAGCCGCTAGCATATCTTTATGGAGTTAGTAATGTATTTATCTTTGAAGATTATGAGAATACATGGA
>JAAZIT010000002.1 GCA_012800685.1 Clostridiales bacterium | reverse complement strand
AGCTAAAGCTTCAACTGCTTTTAGAGGATTTTGATGGAATTGCTAAAAATGTTGATAAATATGCTGATTATAACGAGCTTCTTATTGTTTCAGAGCTTTATATGAACGGTTATATAAAATCTAAGGATTTTACTGAAGATTGGAAGGGCAATTTATCAGATTACAAAATTATAACTGAAGCCCTAAATGAAGTTTATGATGAAAAAATTATTGACAAGTCTCGTGAGGAGAGAAAGGTTGCTAGACAGCAAATAAAATCTATTAACACATATATTGACAACCCTGCTTTAATAAAGATTGAAGAAGGACTTATTAATTATACTGATGAAAGTTTTGCAAACGATAGCACTAAGGTTTATATGCAGCTTGCTAAAACTGAAAGCTATCTAGGAAACGAGCAAAAATCCATTGAATACATAGACAAATCAATTAACACAGTTGGGGATTGTACTGATGATGAGTACACAACACCTATGTATGAAATTGTTGGTATTATTGCTGACAAGGATTCTCCTGAGAGACTTAAAGATGTTGTTAATTACACTGAAAAAGTATTAACTAATACTATGACAGTGAAAATGGATAATTCTTTAAGGGGAGAGAACAATTCTAATATAAGCAATGATGATACTATATACTCAAACGATGACACGCAAGAGAAAAAATCGGTTAGTGAAAGTTTTAATGACTCATTTAATACATATGTGAGCCAAAAGCGTATGGCGATAAATATTACTGATATTGATACATCAGGATTTGAGACTGTTAAGGCAAACCTAAATATTAGTGCCGATATTTCAATGAGTGCAGACGAAATCAAGAAGATTCTTAAGGTTTATGATTGTGACATTGCTATTGAAGATTACCAACTTGAAAAAGTAACATACTCTAAAGCAAATATATTGCTTTGTATTGATGTATCTGGAAGTATGGCGGGAGATCCGATTCAAGACCTTAAAGAAGCTGTAAAGTTGTTTGTTGAGAGTACAGATAAAATTGAAAGCGTTGCAATTGTAACTTTTAATAATAGTATTGAAGATGTTTGGGAGTTCGGTACTCCTAATAGTGATTTAATTCAGGCGACCCAATCCTTAATTGCTAATGGTGGTACAAATATGTATGATGCCGCTATTAATTCAATTGATTATTTTTCATCTAAGGATAATGAGTTAAACTGTGTTATTTTACTATCTGATGGCGAGGACAATAATCCTGCAACTACAACAGCTATAAAGGAAAATCTGGGAACTCTGTACAAAAATAAAAACACAACATTGTATGCACTAGGTTTTGGATATAATGTTGATAGTAATTATTTAAATACACTAGCTGGAGTAACAGGTGGTAAATATGCTTATGCAAATAGTTCAAATGAAATTAAAGAATTCTTTGACAGTATTCGCGCACAAGTTCTCAACAGCTATGTTTTAACATACAAGGCGAGGGACACATTCCAAAACTCAAGAGTACTGAATGTTTCAATAGATGATAAAAGTCAAGTGTATGACGAGCAGTGGTATTCGTTGGACGGCAGCGAGGAAACAAATGATGATACCAGTGAAACTGTAGTATACAAGAACGAGGGGAAATCTATTTATGGCTTTGAGCAAAAGCTTATCTTTAAAAGTAACCAAAGCTATACCCTTAATTTTAAAGGAGATGGCTTTACGGATAAAGATAAATTTGTAATTTCTCTTGATGGAAACATAAAGTATGATCATTTAGCAATAAAGTATATAGACTCTAAAACCCTAGAGGTAATTGTTCCAGCAGGTGTTGCAACAGGTCTTTATGACGTTATTGTTTCAGTGAATGGTAAAAAAGCCATTTTAACTGATGGATTAATGGTCGCTGTACAGGGAAGCGAAAAAGTAACCCGTTTTGGTGATTATGTTTTTACATCTTATGTAAAGGTTTCTGACGGTGATGTTATTACTCTCTCTAGTGGAGTTACTATGAACAACTGGCTTAATTTTAAGGGCGATGTTGTTATTAAAGGTGACTTAGATGGTCAGAGCATAATTATGACAGCCGACAAGCAGGCTTATGTTCATTATTATAAGGATACTGCTGAGGGACTAGCGTCTGTCTATGCTGCTAGGGGTTCGGATCTAACAATCCCTGCAATAGGTGATATTAATTTATATAATAAATATCAATTTACAACCGACGAGCAAATGGTGGAAACAAAATCAATTAACAATTTGGTTTTCGTGGATTTTGTTCGAATGATGATGCCAGAAATTTCTCTTTATCCTGACAGACTTGGAATAGGAGTACAAGAAATTTCTTTAATCTTACCTTCGCAAAGAAAAATTTTAAAGGAAGCAGGACTTTTTGAGCTTGAAGTTGAATTAGAGGGTTCAGTGGGTCAGAAATCTATTGACATAATTGCGGAGCTTGCTCACAAAGATAAAGATGCTAAAAAATTAGCTGATGTTTCCACTAATCTTGGTAATCTTCCAGCAACAGTAATGCCTAGCGAAATGGAGTTTAAAATTGATACATACAAAAATGAAACCTCATTAAAAATAATGCTTTCACTTCCATATTTTGAAATTGCGGACAATGATGGTGCACCACAAATGGGTTTGTCGCTTGGTTGGAAATGGGGAAACAAGGAAAACCCAGGTATAAAGCTAGATGAATTTATGCTTCTTGCTGATTTTGACATTGTTTTAAGGGGTAGTCCTGTTCAACTAACATTAAGTGATTTTTATATTGGTGTTGAGGACAGCTTTAGCGGTAATACAAAGCTAGTTGGTGGATGCGATATTAGTGCGTACGAACTAAAATCTCTTATCCCTGGAATTGAAAAATTTATTAGTAAAGATATTGCAGAAATGAGCGTACTAACCGCTGAAAAAACACAGTTAAGTCTTGGTCTAGATAAACCATATATAGGTGCGGAGACCACTATGAAATTTTTAAGTGTTATGGAGCTTGGTAAGGTTGAACTAGAAATAGGCGAGTTTCCTTATAGCAATAAGCTTTTAGGAATGGAGGACAAGGACGTAACTGGGGTTAGAGCAAAGGTTACAGTTGGTCCATCACTCCATCTTAGCAACATTGATTTGGTATTAAATGGCTCAGTAGAATTAGCATTAACTAATGTGTTCTCAGGACTAACTTGTAACGGAGAGGTTTCAGCTGATGTACGTTTGTGGATATTATCTTCTAAATTTTCTCAAAGTGGTTCTGCACTAATTGGATTAGAATATTCTCATAATTCTGATATAGTGTTCGTTGTTAAAGCAAGCGGGGGATCAAACATATATTATTATCAGTGGTCAACAAAAAGGGGCAGTGATTATGATACAACAAAACTATAAAAAAACAGGGTATATTGTGATTTTCGCATTAGTTGCATTATTAATCTCATTTTTCACAATACCTGTAGGTGCAACTACAGCTAAAGATGTGGCAAAGCTAAAATCAGATTTATTCACTATTACTCAATCTAGTAATATGGCGGTAACAATTTACTATGACACTGAAGAGCCAACAGTATACTTTCAATCGCCTGATGGAAAAGATGTTTTTATTGAGAACCTAACTGTTCAGCGTGATGAAAAGGTTGTTGCTTATTTCATACCAAACGCAATGGCAGGAAAATGGGTAATGTATTATGATAAAGGAACTAATTCAGAGCTTGATGTAAACTGGGCTCCATACGCAAATCCAATAACAATTAAAAGCTTTGTTGCTTCAGCGCCTGATTCAAGCGATAAATCTAATGTAAGCTTTGAAGTATCAAGTAGTGTCGCTGGAGCATACAATTACAAGGTTTATGCTGCTATTCTTGATGGTCAGAGTAATGTAACAGGTAAGACAGAATTAACAAGTTCAACTGGAGAGGTTAATACATTAGTTGAATTGAGTTTAGATGTATCAAAGCTTCAAACGTATGATAAGTACTACTTTTATTTAGACGTATGGCGTGAAGAAGATGGTATTGAATCAAACGATACAGCTGTTACTGCTGAACCTTTTTCAGTGGCGAATTTAAATTCACCAAAGGCGATAGAAAATGCGAAGATACAAGTTGATTTAACCGGTGGTATTTTAGATGTTAACTGGACTGAATATAAAAAGAACTGTGACGAATATATTTTAGCAGTCTATGATACAGCAGACAATTTAAATCCGATTTTTTCATCTTCTTATAAATCTGATGTTACAGAGACATCCCTAAACTTTGGGGATGATGTCAAGGAGCTTAGACTTGAACTTTCCTACTTTCAAAGTGGCAACACGTCGAAAATGTTAAAAAAGACCATTCCGATAGAACCCGCAGCAGGTATATTTACGACTCCTGAAACAGAATTGGTTTCTTCAAAGCAGGTTAGCATTCCTTATTCAACATATATAGATTTTCTTTTAGATGTAACAGTTAATGATGTGGTTCAACAGATTACAATTAGCGGAAATGGAAGCTTTGCTATTGAACTAGACGACTTTGATAACTTTATAAGGTTCTCATATTCCCTAGAGGATGACCATATAGCTTATGTTCTGGAAAAGACCATTTCGGTTGATGCAATTGCACCAATGTTGTTGCTCCCTGAAAATGATAAAATTCTTTATGTTAAGGAGAAAACTTTTGATTTAGTTGGATCTACTGAAACGGATTGCACGCTAACTATTAACGGTGAAACTGTTAGATTAAATAAAGATGGCACGTTTTTAAAGACTTTAAAGCTTTCGGATGGAGCAAATGAGTTTACAATTAACGCCACCGATATGGCTGGAAATGTTTCAACCCAAATTGTTGTAATTACCAAGGTGAAATCTGACGCTGCTATTGGAAGTGCTGGCACACCATTTAATAGAAAATATTTCCCAATGATATGCGGATTTGGAGGAAGTGTTTTTTTAGTAATATGCATATTTATTTTATCAAAGCTTTTTGATAAAGATAAAAAGGTATCAACAAAGTTTGCACTTGCGTCTTTTATTAGAAACGTATTTGCTGTTCTCTTAGTATTATCTGTAGGGTTTATGGGAATAAGTATTTGGAAATATTTTTCATTAAAATCAGTAGTTAAAAGCGAGAAGCTTTTTGACGAGACAATGAAATCAGTTTCTAGTACATATAATAAGCTTAAGCAATTTGAACTAATGGGAAAGCTTATAAAGGTTAGTATAATAATATTTGTAATTATTCTTGCTTTATTTGTTTTAACTATGTTTTTAGCCAGGAAAATAAAAAGAAACAAACAAGGTTTAAACAAGAACAAAGAGAAAAAAGACAAATCAAAAGCTGATGTAAAGGCTGTGATGCCTAACGTTCAAACTGATGAAGCGGGTGTTATTGGAGAAACCACAACCGATGTGGTTAAACAGGTTCAAAATGTTAAGGAACCTATCACGAAATTGACAGAAGAAACCCTAATGGGAAATAAAGAGGAATATAAATGTTTAAATTGTGGAGCAAAATACGATAAACAAGTTAAATTCTGCAAAGCTTGCGGGAATAAAATGTAAGAAAAATCCCTGCTATTTTATAATAGCAGGGATTTTATATTGTTAGATAGAAGATCAAATTTAATCATCTAGAATTATAAACTTCAAGTTTATTGGTAGGTAATTTTTATAGAAGATATCTTAATGGCTGAACCACTATTTACTTGAAAACCATAATCTAAGGTCTTATTTGAGTCAACAGAATTGTTATATTCCGCAGGTGTTAGTGTAAGTGTGTTTCCGCTTACTGTAGCAGTTCCATTATATGATAATGCCTCGACTTTTGAAGAGAATGTAATAACCACTTTCCAATTTGAAATTGTCTTTGACGATTTATTGTTTATAATAAGGTTATATTGGGCATATTCTTGATCCCCATTTTGCCAGCCACCCTTTTTTGTACAGGTTGCAGTTACTTGTGGAGTTGCTACAGCTGGGGGTGTAGTAGCTTTTTTAGTTGTAGTTGTTGGAGTTGTGTTTTCAGGACCCTTTGGGGTTTTAGCATCTGTTACAGACTCCTTTGAATCGTTATTTACAGGAGCTTTTGAATTATCAATTACTTTGTTATCTGGAGATTTGCTATCTGATGTATTGGAGTTATTATTTTGTGAATTAGCTGGTTTCTCTGGTTTAGCAGTTGGAAGAGCAGAATTTGAGCTTGAACTATTATTTGTGCTGTTCAAATCTCCCTCACTGTTGTCTTTACTATCCTCTCTGCTATCGTTTTTGCTGTTATCTGTACCCACTGCTAATGAATCCCCGTCTTTATTTGTGGTTGTAGTTAAAGTACCGTCGCTGTTGTTATTACCACTATTACTATTATTCTTGTCATATGAAGAATTAAGTGCAGTAACATAAGGCATTGTTTCAGGACGTCCCCAAATAAAGCCAGTTAGAAGTATACAGATACTAAGTACAAGAAGTGCCGAAATACCGCTAGCTCTTCTGCCAATTGTGGTTTTCAAAAATCTTTTTATCGTTTGTATAACCTTGACAATAGGGTTTGGGTTATCACTATTGATAGTATCGGCATTAGTACTAACGTTAGTCATGTCTGAGGGGTTAGCATCAGCCCTTGACTTATCGTTTTCTTCATTAATTAGATTTTCTTTATTATTGTTTTCACTCATAATATATGCTCCTGCTTCTAATTTAATTATGTGTTATTGTAATTGTTTTCAATAATATCAATATTCTTTTTCGCATCATTAACAACCCACTCTGGCGCTGTAACCTTCATTTTATTTCCAAATGAAAAAAGCCAGCCCCAAAATGTTGGGCTTATTTGCACATCAACTCTACAGACAAATGTGTTTTCACTTATTCTTTTGCAAATTGTCCTCTCTCCAAAACGGTCAACAATTACGTCTATTAACGAGTTGTCAACCTCTAGTGTTATGTATTCAGGAGTTCCAGAGTACATATTAAATGTGGTACGGAGATTTTTTGCAATTTCAAGCTCGTCAGTCGAAAGCTCTACTCTCTTTAGTTCCGAAAGTTGAACGTTGGACATTCTGTCCACTCTAAAATAAACTACCTTTTCACGCTTGTTGGAATAACCGATAAGATAGTAGTTGTCGTCTTTCCAAATTAAATAATATGGAGATACTTTATAAAACTCACCACCATGACGGTACTGTTTTTTTCGGTCGATATCATATGTAAAATACTTAAACTCAATTTGTGTTTTTGTAAAAACAGCGTGGTTAATTAAATTAATAGTATAGTAAATATCTTCGTTAAAAGCTTTTGCTCGATTTTCCACAAAAATCTGTCTGCGAAGGCTTTTGGCTTTATGATTAGATGTAAGCTTTTGAAGTTTTTTTATAAGCTCACTAGATTTTTTTTGAGTTAGAAATCTCGAAGAGGCAACAGCGTCAGCTAAAACAAACAGCTCCTCATCAGTAAAAAGGCGTTCACCTATATAGTAAGCATTTGCATGACCATTTTTAGTAATCTCAATATTAAGACCACTACCATTTAATGTGGCAATATCGTCATACAGAGTTTTTCTTTCAACTGAAATTCCCATACGTTCAAGCTTTTCAATAATCTGCTTGCCAGTCAAATGGTTATCTTCATCGGTTAACTCTAAAAGCAAACTCTGAATTATAAGAAGCTTTTGCTTTTGTAGGGATATGCCCTTATTATATTGCATCAAATCATTTGCTTTTGCCATATATGTCTACCCTTTCTTTTTCATGTCTTTTACTGCAATCTTACTTCCATCAGGCTCAAGTATTGTCATGTTATCGAGCTGTCCAGTGAGGTTGTTTAAAACACCCTTTCGGTATTCATCACGAAGCTTTTGCTGTTCTAGCTTTTCGTCCTCATTAAGTCCCTCTGATTTTTTTGATTTTCTATATAATTCTGATATTCTATCAAGCTTTTTTTTCTCCATTAATAAAGTTCCCCTTAATTCAAAATATAAGTCCATATAATTACTAGAAGTATACCACAACATCATGAATTTTTCAAGTGTTTTTACAAATTAAGTACCTAAAAATGAACAATTGAAATTTCAACGCAAGAACACTATAGATTATATTAGAAAAACTCCCACCATACGCCCTTTAAGTTGACAAAATGTAATAAAAACTATATCATTATATATTAGTATAGAAGTCAAACAAAAAACAAATTATACATTTGAGGGGATATAGATGAAGATTAGTACACCTATTTGGGATTTTGTTTCAGCATATTCAAAAAGTGGAACAAGTCGCTTTCATATGCCGGGGCATAAGGGAATAGCAACAAAGCTTGGTGTTGAAACGATTGATATAACTGAAATATCAGGTGCTGATTATCTTTTTGAAGCACAAGGAATAATAAAGGAAAGCGAAGACAATGCCTCAAATATTTTTGGAACAGCTAGAACTCTTTATTCAACAGAGGGTTCAAGCCTTTCTATAAAAACCATGGTAGCTCTTGCGATAATGGGAAGAAAAAATCAAACTCTTAGGGGAGAAATTATTGCTCCTAGAAATGTCCATAAGGCCTTTGTTAACGGCTGTGCTCTAGCAGATGCTGATGTTATTTGGGTTTTTCCCGAAAAAAAGTCACGTTCAATTTGTACATCTAGCTTTACAGCGAATGAAATTGAATCTGCTATTAAAAAATCCAAAAATCCTTGTGGGGTATATATTACATCCCCTGACTATTTAGGTAACATACCTAACATTTCGGCTATTTCAAGGCTTTGCAAAAGCTACAATATTCCACTTTTGGTGGACAATGCCCATGGCGCTTATTTAAAATTTTTAGAAAAACACCCTATTGATTTAGGTGCGGATATTTGCTGCGACTCTGCCCACAAAACCCTGCCAGTGATTACTGGAGGGGGATATCTTCACATCTCTAAAAACGCTTCTAAATTCTTTAGTGAAAATGCGAAGCAGGTTATGTCGATGTACGCATCAACAAGTCCATCATTTATTACACTTCAATCACTAGATTTGTGCAATGAAATTTTAGCTAATGATTTTTCAAGTATGGTAGGGGAAGCTTGCAAAAAGGTCGAAAATTTAAAAACTGAAATTGGTAGGCTTGGAATAGAGACACACACTTATGAGCCTATGAAGCTAACCATATCACCTAATCCTTTCGGATATACTGGTGATGAAATTGCAGATATATTAAGAAACAACAGGGTTGAATGCGAATATAGTGACGACCAAAATACTGTTTTAATGTGTTCGCCATACAACAAGGATGAGGATTTTAATAGGACTTTAGAAGCTCTAAAAATGCTCAAAAGAAAAGAAAAAAAAGAAAGCGACCAGCTTTTTTGTTTTTCTGATCCAGAAAATAAGATGTCCATTAGAGAGTCCGTTTTTTCGCCATACGAAAGTGTTGATGTTGAAAATGCATTAAAAAGAATTTGCGGATTAACTGTAACAAGCTGTCAACCGTCAGTGCCTATTGTTGTTAGTGGCGAAGTTATCAGTGATGAGAGCATAAATATTTTTAAAAGGTATAGCATTTTTAAAGTAAATGTGGTAAAATGATATGTAGTATGTGATAATTAAAATGTGTTTTAGTTATCTAGTTGAAGTAATAACTGAAAGGGCTGATTTTATGAAGCTTATTTTTGCAATTGTTAATAATGATGATAGTCACTCTGTGCAGGATTCCATAACTGAATGTGGACTTCAAGTTACAAAGCTTGCATCGACTGGTGGATTTTTAAAGGCTGGCAACACTACTTTTATGCTTGCTGTGGATGATTCACGAGTTGAACAAATAATTGAGGTTATAAAAAAACATTCCAGAAAAAGAACACAGCTTATGCCAACAACTCAGGCATATGGTGGTGGAACATATGGTAATTTTCCAGTTGAAATTTCTATTGGTGGTGCAACAATAATTGTAACTGATATTGACAGATTTGAGAAGGTATAATGATTAAAGCTAAGCTTATAGGAAATAGCCATATTGTCAAAACTATGTCCTCTATGATAACTAATAAAAAGCTTTCTAGGTCAATAGTTATTTTTGGCGAAAAAGGAACTGGAAGAAAAACGGCAGCTAAATATATTGGGTCGGCAATCCTATGCCAAAATTCGGTTAATGGTGAGCCATGCCATAATTGCCATTCATGTAAAATGATTGAGCAGGGTTCGCATCCGGATTTTATTCAAGTTCTACCAAGTGGAAAAAATGGAATTTATCGACTTGAAAGTGATTTAAGACCTATTATTTCACAGGCTTATATTAGACCTAACGAATCTGATTATAAAGTTGTTGTTATCCCTGATATGGATAATACTTCAAGAAATTCTCAAAATGTACTTCTTAAAATTATTGAAGAGCCTCCTGAGTATTTAGTTGTTATTATGACAGCCGCATCTAAGGAGTATTTTCTTCCGACAATTTTATCAAGGGTGACTGCGTTAAAGACCTCGGAGCAGGATTTTGAGGGTTGTCGTACTGGTGTAAAGCTTTCTTCAACAAACTATACAGATGAGACTTTTTCAAAAGCATATAGTGCTTTTGGTGGAAATATTGGAAAGTGCATTGAATTCTTAGACGAAAAAACGCTTTCAAAGGCTGTAGAGATTACATCACAGCTTTGCGTGGCACTTAGCAGAAAAGACGAGTACCAAATACTTCAAGCATTATTTAAAACTAATTCTGACAAGGGAATTATTAGGGAAGTATTTTTGCTTTTATCAAATAGCCTAAGAGACTGTGCAATTTTGCGAGCTAATGTAACAGGGGATAACGGGGAAACAAGATTGCTCTCCTGCTGTGAGCAAGAAACCCTTGAGCTATCTCGAAATATTAATTCACGAAGAGCAATAGGGATGTTTAATGTAATAGAAGAATATACTAGAAGATTAAATGGTAATGCTAACGTATCATTGCTTTTAAGCTCTTTAGGGGCACAATTAATGGATATTTTAATTTAGGAAGGACTTATAATATGGCAAAAATTATCGGAGTAAGATTTAAAAAAGCTGGAAAAGTTTATTACTTTTCACCAGCTGGACTAGAAATAGATGAGGGCGAGCATGTTATCGTTGAAACAGCACGAGGTGTTGAATGCGGTGAGGTTGTATTACCAATGCGTGACATTAGTGATGACGAGCTTAGTGCACCATTAAAATCCGTTATTCGTGTTGCTACAGAAAAGGACTACAAAACTATTGAAAGTAATGTTAAGAAAGAACAGGATGCTTTGAGAATATGTCAAGAAAAAATTACTGCTCATAAGTTAAAAATGCATTTGATAGATGTTGAGTGTACATTTGACAATAACAAGCTTTTGTTCTATTTTACTGCAGAAAACCGTGTGGATTTCCGTGATCTTGTTAAGGATTTAGCGTCTGTATTTAGGACAAGAATTGAACTTAGACAAATTGGTGTAAGAGATGAAGCGAAAATGCTTGGTGGCTTGGCAATTTGTGGACAACCATTTTGTTGTTCAAGATTTTTAGGGGATTTTCAGCCGGTTTCAATTAAAATGGCGAAAGAGCAAGGGTTATCCCTTAACCCAACTAAGATTTCTGGAACCTGCGGTCGACTAATGTGTTGTTTAAAATATGAACAGGACAGCTATGAGGATTTGCTAAGGAATACTCCGAAAGCTGGAGCCATTGTTAAAACAGAAGAGGGACGAGGCATTGTAATAGATGTTAATCTTCTTACAGGAAAGCTTAAGGTTAAGCATGACGGAACTGACAACATAGCAGTGTTTGACAAAAAAGATGTAACAGTGATTAAAGACGCTGTTATTAAGCTTGATAGAGACGAAATCAAGGCACTTAAATCATTAGAAGGAAAATAAAAGAAAGTCGGGGAATTCCCGATACATATTAAGGAGTAAAAAATGTCATCAGTAATTAATTTAAAATCAAAAGGCGACAAATCCCCAGCAAAATTAATAACTATTTTAGTAGTTGTTATAGTACTGGTTATAGTAATAGTTAGTTGCTTTTCTGTTGTAAAGGCAGGACATACAGGTGTAGTTGTAACACTAGGAAAAGTGTCCGATAATGTTTTGCAGGAGGGATTGCACTTAAAAATTCCATTTGTTACTCAGGTTGTTCAGATTGACAACAGAGTTTTAAAAACAGAGGTTGAATCTACTGCTGCATCAAAGGATATGCAGACCATATCTTTAAAGGTTGCTATTAACTATCGTGTGTCGCAAACATCATCAGCAAGCATTTATAAAAACGTTGGTGTTGATTTTACAAATGTAATTGTAAATCCAGCTATTCAAGAGTGTGTTAAATCAGTCACAGCAAAATATACAGCTGAAGAACTGATTACTAATAGAGCCACTATTTCATCAGAAATGGAACAGGCAATTAGTGAAAAAATTAACCCATACGGACTAAATATTGAGGTATTTAATATTATTAATTTTGATTTCTCTGAAGAGTTTAATAGAGCCATTGAAGCAAAGCAAACTGCTCAACAAGAGGCTTTAAAGGCTGAACAGGATTTAGCAAGAATCAAAATTGAAGCACAACAGACAATTGAACAGGCTGCTGCTGAATCAGAGGCATATAGACTTAAAAACGAACAGCTTACAGATACTGTTATTATGATGGAATTTATTGATAAGTGGGACGGACAGCTTCCAAAAGTTGTATCCGACGCTGCAACAATGTTTGATGTTGGTGCACTCCTAGGTATTGACTCCGCTGATACAGCCACTGGAGAGGTTACGCCATAGGATGACCTAAATGGAAAATAAAAAGGAACGCTTAGCGTTCCTTTTTTTGCTTATATATTTAAGTGGTGAGCTATTTTATAAAACAGTATTTTTCTTATTATATATTTAGAAAGTAGTTATTAAAATAACACCATTACAAAATTTGTGTTATCTAAGTACCCTGTTCCTGTGCTCTTGTTTTTAGGGTTTTATTTCTTGCGAAGCTAATTATAAGTGTAAGTGCCATAAACACCCATACCAATGGTTCTGATATCATAATTCCCAAATACCCTAAAGCTGGTGCCAAAAATTTGACTACGATAACTTTTCCTACAAGTTCAATTATACTTGAAATAATTGGAGTTAACTTGTCGCCTAAGCCTTGAAGAGAGTTTCTAAACACAATTATTATTCCTAAAATAAAATAAAATGGAGTGTTTATCTTCATGTATTTCCAAACAGTTGAAACAACATATGGGTTTGAAGTTCCTGTAACGAGCTTTACCAAAAACGGCGTAAAAGCGTAACAAATTATCATAACAAGCAGCGACCAAATCCAAGTGATTAAAGTGGACGATACAACACCTTTTTTAACCCTTCCAATTTCCCCTGCGCCAAGATTTTGGCTAGAAAAGGTTGCTCCTGCCGCTCCAAACACGCTTATTGGAAGCATAAATGTTTCACTAATTTTTCTTGCGGCTGTATGGGCAACAATAGTTTTTGTTCCGAATTTATTAATAGAGCCTTGAAGTGCCACAGAGCCTAGGGAAACAATTGAAATCATAAATCCCATAGAAATACCAGTAGCATACATTTCTACAACAAGTTTTTTTCTAAGTTTAAAATTCTCTTTCTTCGGAATTAGAATTTTATACTTTTTAAGAATATAAATTACACAAAGAATAACTGAAATGGCTTGTGATATAAGCGTTGCATACGCCGCCCCTGAAACACCCATGTTAAAGCCAAGGATAAATAAATAGTCAAGACCAATATTTATTATTACAGCAACTATTAAAAATATAAGTGGTCGAACTGTATCACCTATTGCTCTCAAAATTCCAGCACATACATTGTACATCATAGAAATTGTCATTCCTGCAAGAATAACTTGAATATAAGATTTTGACTGATTAAAAATTTCGGCTGGTGTATTTAGAAGTACTAAGATATCATCAAGAAACACTAAACTAAGAATAGTTAATATAGCGGAGGTGAAAAGCCCAAGTGTTATGGTTGTAGCAACAGCATTTCGCATTTTGTTATAATCCTCTGCACCAAAATATCGTGCAACTATTAGTGCAAATCCACTCGTTAAACCATTTAAAAACCCGATGATTACAGAGTTTATTGAGGAAGTTGCACCAAGAGCTCCTATGGCAACATCGCCTAAGGTTTCGCCTACAATTCTAGTATCAGCAAGGTTATAAAAAAGCTGAAATATATTTCCGAATAATAGGGGAATGGAAAAGGCTAATATTAGCTTCATAGGGTTTCCTTTAGTTAAATTCAGCATAATTACCATTCCCTTCATAATCTCATAATTGTTTTTTAAAAATTTTATCCTATTTATACTACCATTAATAAATAAAAATGATACCTTTTTTATTGTATAAATTGAAAATTAAGTATGACAGCAAGAATTAATTGTATTAATGTACAAAAACTGCATTGACAAGCGACTAGTTTTGTAGGTTGTGCATATAAAAAATATTTAAAAACTGGTAATGATTAATATGGGATATTAAGAGAATTTTACACATTCTAAAATTATGTAATTTTTTTGGTATTCCTCTTGTCAAGAAAGGGAAAATAGTGTATAATAATACTTTAGTATTGGTGAGTTGGGACTTTTTTTAAACTTGCTAAATAAAAAATTTATTCCAAGAAAGGAATGGTTATAAATGGATCATGAGATGATAAAATATCTCGCTGAATTAAGTAAACTCTATTTTACAGATGAGGAGCTTGATGATAATGCTATACAGATGACAAATATCGTTAATTTAATGGACAGCATTAAGGAAATTGACATCGAGTACAACCCATTGGCAGATAACCACAATGTTTATCTCCCTGACCTAAGAGAAGACCAAAATTTTCCTTCCCTAGAAACAAGCAGGGTTCTTCAAAATGGTATGAACAGCAACAATTGCTTTGTTGTTCCTAAGGTAGTTGAATAAAATAGAAAGGGTTGATAAACAATGGACATTACTACACTTAAAGTAAGAGAAATGCGTTCTTTGCTTGATGAAAAGAAAATATCTGCAAAAGAACTTGCAGAGGGATTTGTTTCAAATATCAAGGCGAAAGACGACACTTATAAATGCTATATAACAACAACTGAGGAGCTTGCTCTTGAACAGGCTGAAAAAGCTCAAAAAATTATCGATAGTGGAAATGCAACAGCATTAACTGGTATTCCTATGGCTATCAAGGATAACGTGTGTACTGAAGGGATTTTGACAACCTGTGCATCAAAAATGCTTGAGAACTTTATACCACCTTATAATGCAACTATTATGGAAAAACTTAACGCTGAAAACTTTGTAATGCTTGGAAAAGCATCCCTTGACGAATTCGCAATGGGAAGTTCGACACAGTCATCAGTTTTTGCTAAAACTAAAAACCCTTACAACATTGAAAAAGTACCAGGTGGATCTTCTGGTGGTAGTGCTGCGGCACTTGCTGCTGGTTTCTGTGCTGCTGCAATTGGTTCTGACACTGGTGGCTCAATTAGACAGCCAGCTGCATTTTGTGGTGTAACTGGAATGAAGCCAACATACGGTCGTGTTTCAAGATACGGTGTTGTTGCTTTTGCTTCATCATTTGACCAAGTTGGTGCACTTGCTTTAGACAGCCACGACTGTGGAATTATTCTAAACAAGCTAAGTGGTTACGACTTGCACGACGGAACATCTTCAAAAAATCCTGTTCCAAACTTTACTGATAAAATTGGAAAAGACATTAAGGGCATGAAAATTGCTATGCCAAAGGAATTTTATGATGATGGTGTTTCAAAAGAAATCAAGGCTTCTGTACTTCAGGCTGCTGAACTGTACAAGTCAATGGGTGCAGAACTCGTTGAATGCTCAATTCCATCTGTTAAATATGTTATTCAAGCTTATTATCTTATCGCTTGTGCTGAAGCAAGCTCAAACCTTTCAAGATTTGATGGCATCAGATACGGTCATCGCTCAACATTGGGTGAGACCTATGAAGAAATCATTAAGCATTCAAGATCAGAAGGTTTTGGTGATGAAGTTAAGAGAAGAATTCTTCTCGGAAACTATGCTCTTTCAAGCGGTTATTATGACGCTTATTACGGAAAAGCAATGGGACTTCGCCAATTAATTAAACAAGAATATAATAATATTTTTGAAACCTGTGACGTTATCCTTACACCTACAACAGAAACAACAGCATACAACTGCGACGCTAAGGCTGTTACAGATCCAGTTCATATGTATCAAGGGGATATGTGTACTGTTCCAGTTAACGTTGCTGGACTTCCAGCAATTTCTACACCATGCGGATATGACAGCACTGGACTTCCAATTGGTATGTCAGTTGTAGGAAAACCATTTGATGAACAAACAATTATTCAGGTTGCTGATGTTTTTGAAAAATCATTTACAAGAATAGCACCTAAGCTAATATAAGGAGGAGAGACAGATGAGTAGCAAATATAAAACCGTCATTGGTCTTGAAATCCATGCGGAGCTTAAGACTAAATCAAAGGTATTCTGTACCTGTAGTGCTGAGTTTGGTGGAGATCCTAACTCAAGATGCTGTCCAGTATGTACAGGTATGCCTGGCACGTTGCCAATACTAAACCAAACTGCTGTTGAATATGCTGTTAAGGCTGGATATGCACTAAACTGTGGTATTAACAAGTTTTCAGTGTTTGATAGAAAAAACTATTTTTATCCTGATAACCCAAAGGCTTACCAAATTTCACAGCTAAACCTACCACTTTGTATAAATGGACTTGTTCCAATTGAAGTAAATGGTGTTGAAAAAAATATTAGAGTAAACCGTATTCACCTTGAAGAGGACGCTGGAAAACTAGTTCATGATGATTTTAATGGTGTTTCACTTGCTGACTATAACCGTTGCAGTATTGGGCTAATTGAGATTGTTACAGAGCCTGATATTTCATCTGCTGAAGAGGCTATGGCTTTTGTTGAGGAGGTTTCAAGACTCCTTCAATATGTTGATGTATGCGACTGTAAAATGGAACAGGGCTCACTACGTTGTGATGTTAACATTTCACTTATGAAGCCTGATGCAACTGAATTCGGTACTCGTTCAGAGATTAAAAACCTAAACTCAATTAAATCAGTTGGGCGTGCTGTAAAGCATGAGGAAAGACGTCAAGCTCTTCTTCTTGACGCAGGGAAAAAAGTTGTTCAAGAGACAAGACGTTATGACGCTAACCGTGATACAACTAAATCAATGCGTTCTAAGGAAGATGCTCATGACTATCGTTACTTCCCAGACCCAGATATTTTACAGGTAAACTTTACTGATGAAATGCTTGACGAAATTCGTGCAAAGCTTCCAGAAATGCCTACAGAAAGATACCATAGATACACAAAGGAATTTGGAATTTCTTCAGTTGATTCAAAAATTATTGTAAATAGCAAGGTGATTTCGGATTTCTTTGATAGTGCTGTTAAGATTTATAACAGTCCTAAAACTATTGCAGTATTTGTTTTAACTGAATTTATGAGACGTGTAAATTTGGGTGAAATTGATATAAACAATCTAAGCTTTACTGCTGAAAATTTTGCAAAGCTTGTTGAGCTTTCAGACACTGAAAAAATAACTAAAAACGATGCTAAAACTGTTTTCAGAAGTATGGTTGAAACTGGAGATAATCCAGAAAAAATAGCAAAAGAAAATGGATTTCTTATTGTTGTTGACACTCAAAAGGTTAATGATACTATTGATGAAATTTTGGCTGCGAATTCAACACAGGTTGCCCAATATAGAAACGGCGAGGTTAAGGTTTTTGGCTTCTTAATGGGACAATGCTCAAAGGCTCTAAAGGGTGCGGCAACCTCAAGGGTTATTAAAGAAACTCTTGAATCTAAGTTAAATGAAGTTAAGGTTGCTGAAACTTTAGATGATAATGCTATTGAAGATGTAACAGAGGCTTTTGATATTTCAGAGCTTACAATGTATGATAATAAAAAGAAATATATCCCTAAAAATGACGGAAAATATCTAGTTATTGGCGGAGACGATTTAGTTGATGAATTTGATGCTGAAGATGTTGAAGTTGGGGATAAGGTTGAAATTTCTGCTTGTATTCACAGAATAAGAAAAATGGGAAGCATTTCATTTATTGTTTTAAGAACAGGTAGAGATATTATCCAAACAGTTTATAGTGCTGAAAAGTGCTCTGATGGCATTGATGGCTTACGCGAGGGATATTTTGTTCATGTTACAGGTAAGGCTAAGGAAAACGGAAGAGAGCTTTTAGGATACGAAATTGAACTTCAATCAATTGCTCTTATTTCAACCTCTGCACAGGAATATCCTCTAAAAATTTCACAAGGGAAGCTAAATTGTTCACTTGATGTAAATCTTGACAACAGAACTGTTTCATTAAGAAATCCTTATGAAAGAGCTGTATTTAAGATTCAAGATGCTGTAGTTGCTGGTATGCATAAGTTTATGAGAAAAAATGGATTTACAGAAATTCATACTCCTAAAATCGTTTCACAAGGAGCAGAGGGTGGAGCGAATATTTTCCGCCTTGACTATTTCCAAAAACACGCTTTCTTAAATCAGTCACCACAATTTTACAAGCAAGCTGCTGTTGCATTCTTTGACAGAGTTTATGAGATTGCACCAGTTTATAGAGCTGAAAAGCACGCTACCTCTCGTCACATAAATGAATATATTGGTCTTGACTTTGAAATGGGTTATATAGACAGTATGTACGATGTAATGAACATGGAAACAGCTATGATTAGAAATATTATGAAATATATAGCTAAGCATTGCCAGCGTGAAATTAAGCTTTTAGAAATTGATATGCCATGGATTGAAGAAATTCCATGCTTAACATTTACTCAAGCACTTGAGCTTCTTAGAGGTAATGAGGGCGGGGGTAAAAAGTTCGATCTTGATCCTGAGGATGAGGTTAAGCTAGGTGAGTATGCTAAGGAAAAATACAACAGCGACTTTATCTTTATAACTCACTTCCCAAGCTCAAAGCCACCATTCTATGCAATGGATTCAAGAGAAGATCCAAGAGAAGCATATAAGTTTGATTTATTATTTAGAGGTCTTGAAATCACTTCAGGTGGACAAAGAATTCACGATTATGACGAACAGGTAGCAAAAATTAAAGCACAAGGACTTGATCCAGTTGACTTTGAAAGCTATCTTGAGTCTCATAAATATGGACTTCCACCACATGGTGGTTTGGGGATTGGTCTTGAACGTTTTGTTATGAAGCTTTGTGGGCTAGGAAATGTTAAAAACGCTTCTATGTTCCCACGAGATATTAATAGACTTACACCATAGCACCTTAATTAACTAACTAACTAGAGGTATTCTTTTAAAAACTCTATTGATTAGTGATGTTATAATTGGTAGGGGAATACGTCTGACTATACACCTGAAAAACCCACAAAAAGCGACTAAACTTTTACGTTTAGTCGCTTTTTGATTTTTTTATAAGCTTGTTTTAATTTTTAGGGTTAGTTTGTTTAATTTTTAGAGTTCGGTTGTTTTAAAATTTAAAATTAGATTATTTCCTTTTAACAGCGTAGCAAACTTCTGTTACAAACTCATCAGAATTTTTTGTTTCGTGAGGGCTAACATGATAAATGTTAAAAGCTAGTCCGTCAAATTCATACCCGTTGCCACTAATCCATTTTGCGACGGTTTGGTTAACCATGCTAATCTGATCATAACCTCCTTTGAAAATAGTACTGGCAATTTGAACCTCTGGTTCAGTTTTAAATTTAACATTTTCGGTATCTGTATATTTTCCTAAAACTGTTTTTTGTACCTCCACATCAACATCTTGCTCTTTAAAATCGCTGTCATGAAAAATTGCTGATGCATAGCATGGGTCGCCATCTTTCATATTTAGTGATGCTGTTTCACTCATTAGAATTCCCCATAAAATTCCCTCGTGCTCATAACCTGGAATTATCTTCCTAACACTTGCCACATAACGCTCTGGTAAGGTTTTTAAATTAACCGCGTAGTTCATAATATTTCCGTCCTTTCGTAACCATTCAATTGTGCTGCTTAAAAGGCATAATTTCTCATCTAGCTGCTCCTGTTGACGTTGAATTTCTTTTCTTTTAGTAAGAAAAAAATGCTCTAATTCTTGGGAATTGGTGTATTTTTGGATTACAAGCAGTATCTCTGAAATGCTAAACCCCATACTCTTTAATACTTGAATACGTGCAGCATCTAATAGCTGGGACTCGTCATAAAAACGATAGCCAGTAAAATTATCAACAGTAATAGGTTTTAGTAAGCCTAATTCGTCATAATGTCTTAGCATACGAATGCTAATTCTTGAAAGCTTTGAGAAATTTCCGATTTTTAACATAAATTTTTACCTCCATATATGGATTTTGAGCTCATTTATATTATATACTATACCACTGTGTTAGAGTCAAGTGCAAAAATAAATATATTTTATATTTTAATTTCTATTATAAATTATTCTCTTTAAAAAGGCTTAAAATCAAGCTTTATGGCCTTTTGGTAACAAAAAAGCGACTAAACTCTCGCTTAGTCGCCTAAATTTATATCATAAGGTCACAAATCATATTTGAAAATTCTGTTGGGTTTTCTATAGAAAGTCCCTCTATTAAGAGAGCCTGTGAATAAAGTAGCTTTGCATAATTAGAAAGCCTGTCCTTGTTTTCTTCATTTGCGTACAAGGTTTTAAGTGTTTCAAATACTGGGTGTGATGAATTAAGCTCTAATGCTTTTTGTGCAGTAACCTTGTTTTCTGCGTTTTGTGGCATTGAGTTAAGCACCTTTTCCATTTCAATAGAAACAGGACCCTCGCTTGATAAACAAACTGGGTGGGATTTTAGACGGCTAGAAATTCTAACCTCGCTAACTTTGTCGCCCAAGGCTTCCTTCATAAAATCAAACATTTCCTTGCAATCATCAGACAGCTTTTTAGTTTCTTCTTTTTCTTCAGCTGTTTCAAGGTCAAGGTCTTTATCTGAAACCGATTTAAACTGTTTTTCGTTATAGCTTATCATAACCTTTGCAACGAACTCGTCAACCTCATCTGTAAAGTAAAGAATCTCATAACCCTTATCCTTAACAAGCTCTGTTTGTGGGAGCATTTCAATTTTTGGAATACTATCACCGCAAGCATAATAAATATATTTTTGGTCCTCCTTCATTCTTGAAACATATTCCTCAAGAGTAACTTTTTTGCCCTCAAAGGAAGATGAGAACATTAATAGGTCTTTCAGTATATCATTGCTTGCACCATATGACTGATACACACCAAATTTAAACTGGAGACCAAAATTGCTATAAAACTTT
>JAAZIT010000016.1 GCA_012800685.1 Clostridiales bacterium | reverse complement strand
AATATTATAAATTATTGTAAGAATAAGATTCTAAACCTTGCACTGAATATTATTTATTTATAAATATAATATCTATTTAGAAGCAAACATAACCACTGCACCCTAATCGTGTACCAGCTAAGTGTTGGTACACGATTTTTTTAAAATTAAACTTTTATGGGGGAAGAGCTTTAAAGTTATTATTCACAAAAAATAACAAATAATAAATCTAACAAAAAATAAATTTATAAATTAAAATTTTATTTATAAAAACAATAGCTATTTTTGGAGAATCGGATAAAAATTACCACTAATAAAGACGAAATAGCGTGATATAATAATAAGGCAAACCCAATAAAAACTTTTTTAAAAGGAGTGTCAAAAATGAAAGGTATTACTACAGAACAGGGAAGACAGACCCTTGAAAGATTTAAGATGGAAGCAGCTAACGAAGTTGGTGTTAACCTAAAGCCAGGTTACAATGGTGACCTAACAGCTCGTGAAGTTGGTTCAGTAGGCGGACAGATGGTTAAGAAAATGATCGACGCTTACAAAACTGGTTCAACTAAGTAATTTTAGTTTATCCAAAGTTTAATAACTTTATTAATAGAAATCCGTTGGCAAACGTCAGCGGATTTTTATTTGTTGAAAAATTATATATCTAAACTGTAAATAAATATAAAGTCAAATTAAATACCTTTTAATTTTATCAACGTTGTGATATAATGAAATATACGCAATTTTGTAGTTTTATGTAACAATTGAAAGGTGTGAACGGAAATGGCACAAAAGCCTATATGGAAAAGACTTAAATATAAAAATATAGCTGTAGTTTTAATAGCATTAGTTTTAGTAATTGTGATTATTTCTTCAGCTTGTTCTAGATTAGCTGGAAGTTTAGATAAAAAAAATAAAGAGAAGAACAACTCTAAAAACTCATCAAATATTTCGGTGGAAGATAGCGGTAACCAAAGTAAAGACCCTAATGCCACGCTTAATGAGAATACCCTAGACAAGAATTATAGATATGAATCGATTTCCAACGACGACCATTTATATAGTGGTGATTTATTATTAATTAACAGCGAGTTTGCTTATAAATCAGGGACTCCTAGTGAAATGGAAAGCTCATACGACTATCGAGTTGATACAGATGGAAATAGAATAATGTCAATTAAGGATAGCTCTGTTACTGCAAAAAAGGTTGTTTTACAAAATTTAAATAGAATGCTTTCTGACCTTAGAAAGGCTAAGGACATAAGCGATGTTATGTTAGTTAGTGGTTATAGAACTGAAGAATATCAAAAAACACTTTATGATAATAATCTAGCATCAACCGGTTTAGATTATTCAACCACTATAGAAATTCCAGGACACAGTGAGCATCATTCTGGATATGCTGTTGATTTTCAACTTGACCAAACTAATTACCCGATATTTTCCGGAACTGGCGATTACAGTTGGGTTGTTGATAACTGTTACAAATATGGTTTTATTTTAAGATATCAAAGCGATAAGTCAGGTATTACAGGAATTGATAATGAAAGCTGGCATTATAGATATGTTGGAGTGCCACATGCACAGATTATATATAATGATAAGCTTTGTTTAGAAGAATACATTACGCACATAAAGCAGTATACTCGTGAAAAACCATACTATTTAAATAGCGATGATGGAACAAGATATGCTATTTATTATGTGGCCAAAAATGAGGGGGATTCAACAAATGTAGATATTCCTTTATTTGATAATGGTGCTGAGTATGATTATAGTATTTCAGGAAACAATTGTGATGGTTTTATTGTAACAATAAATATTTCAACTGGACAAGTAGAGAAAACTGCTGAATAAAAAACAAATTACAGACATGGTAAATCTATGTCTGTATTTAGATTTTAAATAAAGGAGCTAATAAAATGAGCGATTGCACACATGACTGTTCAAGCTGTAGTTCGGACTGTTCTTCAAGAAAGACTGATAGCTTGATAGAAAGTTCTCACGCTATGAGTAAAATAAAAAAGGTAATTGGAGTAGTGAGTGGAAAAGGTGGAGTAGGCAAGTCTCTAGTCGCCTCCCTAATGGCGGTAATGTCCCAAAGAGGGGGATATAATACAGCTATAATGGACGCAGATATAACAGGCCCTTCTATTCCAAAAGCTTTTGGAATTAAAGAAAAAGCACAGGGATTAGAGGAAGGTATTCTACCAGTTAAAACAAAAACGGGCATACAAATAATGTCTATTAATCTTCTTCTTGAGGATGATGAAGAGCCAGTTATTTGGAGAGGCCCAGTTATTGCAGGAGCAGTTAAGCAATTTTGGCAAGATGTTATTTGGGATGATGTTGATTATATGTTTGTGGATATGCCACCAGGGACTGGAGATGTTCCGCTAACTGTATTCCAGAGCATTCCTCTTGACGGAATTATTATTGTTACCTCACCGCAAGAATTGGTTTCAATGATTGTAACTAAGGCTGTGAAAATGGCTGAGATGATGAATGTTAAAATTCTCGGAATAATTGAAAATATGAGCTATGTTAAATGCCCATGCTGTGATAAAAAAATAAATATATATGGTGAAAGCCATATTGAAAAAATTGCTAAGGATCATAACCTTAATGTTTTGGCAAAGCTTCCAATTGACCCAGAAATTGCGTCACAAGTGGATAAGGGTTTAATTGAGCTTTACAATTGTGATTATCTTGATAATGCCGCAAAAGCTATTTTAGGCGAAATTTAGAGCCTAAGAAACTAAATTCTTAAGCTCTAATTCTCAGAAACTAGTAGTTATTCTGATTGTTGTTTTGGTTCTTTTTGTTTTGTTGATTTTTCTTATTCTGTTGATTTTGTTGATTTTGTGGATTTTGGTTGTTCTGTGCTGTTGGGTTTTGTTTGTTTTCGGGTTGCTGTGGGTTTTGATTGTTATTTTGATTATTAGACATAACAATTTACCTCCATTTTTGAATTATTTTTATTTGGAGAGTTGAGCTCCAATAAGTAGTTTCTCCATTTTATTTATCAATATGCAATAATTTTTGAAAGGAAATTTATTATGAAAAAATTTAAAAAAGAAAATGCAATGAAGAAAGCAAGCGGATTTATTGCAGAATTTAAAAAGTTCATCTCAAGAGGTAATGTAATTGACATGGCAGTTGGTGTTATCGTCGGTGGTGCATTTACAGCTATTGTAAACTCTTTAGTTGCTGATATGTTAATGCCAGTGATAGGAATGGTTTTAGCAGGTGTAAATTTTAACGATCTTGGTTTTACAATTCCATACGGAAACGAGCCATACATAAATGTTGGAGGGTTTTTACAAGCAGTCATTACATTTTTGCTAACTGCATTTTGCGTATTTATACTTATTAAGGTTATTAATACCCTAAACAAAAAGAAAGAAGAGCCTAAGCCAGCTCCGGTTATTTCTGAGGATGTTAAGCTTTTAACTGAAATTAGAGACCTTCTTAAAGGTGCTAGTGCAGAGACAGCTGTAGATGTAGCGAATTTAACTATTGAAACAGAAGAAAATCCCGAAATAAATTAATAAAAAATATAAGGTACTACTGAATTTTCAATAGTACCTTTTTTATGTAAAATAATTAGTATAAAATTTATATTTAAATTATTTTGTTGATTAATAGCTATTACTAGTCGAATAGGGACAATGCCTGTGAATCGCCAACAACTGTAAGGTTTTGATGAAGCTGTAAAACTGAGGCTGGGACAAGTGGAGTAATTGGCCCAAATAGTGATTTATACATTATATCTGATTTCACCATACCATTAGCCAATAATATAATTTTTTTAGCCATCATAATACTTTGAATTCCCATGGTAATTGCTTTTGTAGGAATATCAGATGGATTTTCAAAAAGTCTTGAATTTGTTTTAATAGTGCCTTTGGTTAGTTTAATTACATGAGTCTTTTTTGCAAAGCTATCCATTGGTTCGTTAAAACCAATATGCCCATTATTTCCAATCCCCAAAATCTGAAGGTCGATAGAGCCTAACTGATCAATTAAATTATCGTATCTTTTACATTCCTCATCATGGTTTTTAGCACTGCTGTTAGGTAAAAAACAATTTGATTGATCAATATTAACATGATCAAAGAGGTAATGCTTCATAAAATATGTATAACTGCTTTCATGGGTTGGTGATATTCCAACGTATTCATCAAGATTTATAGTTTTAACATTAGAAAAATCAATTTCACCTTTTTTGTTTTCTTCAACAAGATTTTTATACATTCCTATTGGTGTTGAGCCTGTTGCAAGCCCTAAAACACTGTTTGGACTGCATTTTATTTGTTTGCTTACTAGCCCTGCCGCTATGGCGCTCATCTCATCATAGCTTCCTGCTTTAATAATTTTCATTTGTAACCCCCATCACAAAATTACTCATATTTAGTTACTTAGTTAAACGATTTCGTGTAAACAGTCTTTTATAATAATACCACAATTTCAAATTATTTCTTCTTTTTGAAATTACAATATTATGAACAAACATGATATAAATTTATATATATTGTATTCTATGCAAATTTCAAGATTTTTGTTAATAAAAACACAAAACACGGTTTTATAACCGTGTTTTAACGTTTATATAAGAATTTCTGAATATTAGTTATTTATAATATCCATTACATATCAATAAATTTTTGTAAGAGCAGGTGTCCGTTTTCTTCATAAATACCAGTTGATTTTGCAGTTTCCTCTGTAAACACATTACAGCCCTCTACATTACCATTCTTATGATACATTAGAAATGGTATTGGGTCATTTGTATGGGTCTTTAAAGAAAGAGGAGTAGCGTGGTCTGGCATAATAAGTATTTTATAATCATCATACATTTCAAGTGCAGCCCAAACAGGTGTTAGCACCTTTTCGTCAATAAGCTCAAGTGAAAGCTTTTTGTTTTCCACTTCATTTCTATGTCCACATTCGTCTGGAGCTTCAACATGAATATAAACAAAATCTTGACCATTTGTAAATTCGTCTATTGCTGCTTGAGCCTTGCCTTGAAAATTAGTATCAATATAACCAGTTGCTCCTTCAATGTTAGCAACGTTCATGCCACTAAATTTCGCAATTCCTTTTAATAAATCCACTGCTGATATAATTGAGCCCTTTAGCCCATATTTTTCTTCAAATGGCATAAGAGCTTTTTTTACGCCCTCTCCCCAAAACCACATAGAGTTAGCAGGGCGTTTACCTCTAGCAACTCTTGCTAGATTAACAGGGTGGTTTTTTAGTATATCATAGCTTTTAATCATCATCTCATAAAGCTTTTGTGCATTTGAATGATTTGGGACATACTCCTTAATAGGCTTTCCAGTGATGTCGTGGGGTGGAGTAAGCGTACCTACGTCCGTTGTCCCCTTATCCCATATTAAGCAATGGCGATAGCTTACACCGGCGTAGAGCTTAAATTCGTTATCGTCAAAGTTTTCAGCGAGAAAATTGACTAAAATACTTGCTTCTTCAGTTGAAATATCGTCTGCACAATAATCTAAAATAGTCTTATCTGCATAGTTCTCTTCATCTGATAAAGTAACCAAGTTGCATCTAAATGAAACATCAGTATTCTTCATATCTATACCAATTGAGCCCGCCTCAAGTGGTGAACGTCCTGAGTAGTAAACTTGTGGGTCGTATCCCAAAACAGCAAGGTTAGCAACGTCGCTTCCAGGCTTCATATTATCAGCAACTGTTTTTACAAGACCAATTTTGCTGTGTTTAGCAAGCTTATCCATTGAAGGAGTTTTGGAAGCCTCCATGGGAGTTTTGTTTCCAAGTTGGGCAACTGGGTAGTCTGCCATTCCATCACATAGTAGTACGCAGTATTTCATACAAGTCAATCTTCTTTCGTAAAAATTATATATCAACTTCTTAATTCAAAAGAATCTGGAAGTTAAATTGTTTATT
>JAAZIT010000225.1 GCA_012800685.1 Clostridiales bacterium | reverse complement strand
GTATCATTTTCATTAACAATAGGAATAACCCCTTGTGCAATCAACTGCTCCATTGCGTTTTCAACATTCTTACGTCTATCCTCAATCAGAACATATTTGGTTAGAAGAATTTGGGCAACTGTTAGTGAATATTCAGAAAACAATTTGTCATATAGATACATAAGCTCACACTGCCCTACTGCTGCACAAGCCTGTCTCAATGGGGTATATGTGGGCTTTTCTATAATCCCTAGCTTTGACATTCCTAGCCCAACCGAACCACTTGAAACAAGTATAATTTCTTTACCTGAATTTTGTAGGTCAGAAAGTGTCTTAACAAGCTGTTCAACTCGTCTAATATTGAGTTTTCCAGTTTTGTGAGTAAGGGTTGACGTTCCAACCTTAACTACTACACGTTTTTTTGTTGATATATCTATCATGTTTATCTCCCCTAAACCGAAATTTGGTTTTGATTATATTATTTCAGACTGTTTATTTAAAGCTACAGCCTTTTCAAAATTAACTCTGCAATAAAAGCTAGACCACTTGCGGCACAAGCCACAATAATAAGTGATTTTCCAAAAAAAGCAAGTACAACAGCTATTGCAAATCCTGCACTTGCAGAGATTACACTCCCAGTTGAATAGAAAATTGCTGGAAAAGTCATTGCCCCAAGAACTGCATAAGGCACGTAAAACAGAAAGCTTTTGACAAATTGTGATTTAATCTTTTTTCTAAAAGCCATCATTGGAACAACTCTAATGAAATAAGTTACCCCTGCCATTATCGCTATATAAAGCATTATTTTAACTGTCATTTACTTCCACCGCCTTGTCCTCGTCGCTTTCAGTAAATTTAACAGGAAACACCAAAGCCCCAATAACAGCAGCAATTAGAGTAGCTATAATAATTGAAAAGCCTTGAGAAATTCCAGAAAAAATAGGTATGTATTTTATGCAACAGCTTATTACAACAGCAATTGCCACTGTCACCAGTACTCCTAATGATTTTCTTACAGCAGGCACAAAAATCGCAATAAACATTCCGTAGATTGCTATTCCAAGAGCAGCCTTAAGACTTGTCGGCAAAATTTCACCAGCAACAGCACCCATTAAAGTTCCTAAGGTCCAACATATTGTGGGGCAAATAATAAGCCCTGCCATATAGTGCTTTGATACTTCTTTTTTGTTTCCAGCTGCAACTGCAAATATCTCGTCGGTTATTCCATATGAAACTAAAAGCCTGCTTAATGGGGTAAAGCTTTTGTCAAGCTTTTGAGAAAGAGACAAGCTCATTAATGCATATCTTGAATTAATAATTAGCTGTGTTAGAGCCATTTCAATATAACCTCCGCCACCCACAATTACTGCAATACCAGCAACCTGTCCAGCAGATGTTAAGTTAGTTAATGAAATTAATACAGCACTTAGAACCGAAAGTCCAGAAGACACCGCCATAATTCCAAAGCTAAAGGAAACCGAAAGGTATCCTAAGCCAATGGGCATACTATCCTTAAGTCCTTTTAAAAAATCATCACGGACACTTTCTGACCGCATAAATAAATTCCTCCCTAAAACTATTACCCTTACTAGATAAACTTAAAATTACATAATGTTCTCTAGGTTTAAGTATTAGGTTTAATGTAAATTTACTTAGTCCGTACTTTCCAAAAGTCCATATTGTTTATTTATATTTTATTTCTGGTGAAAAAATTCAATCTGTTCACCAAGTGGTCCAACCATAAATGCCATTCTAAGCTCAACCGGTGGGTCTGACATAATAGTTTTATCATTTGGCTGGATAAATACATTGTAACCATGCTTTTCAACAAGCTTAACACACCCGTCAACATTAGAAGTCCCCAAAGCAAAATGCTTAATAAGACCTGTATCAAGAGGACTTTCAGCCAGCATTATTTCAATATATCCACCTCTAGTATCTATAAGTACACCGGTTTCCCATTTTCTAAAAACACTAAAACCTAATATATCGCAATAAAAATATATTGCTTCTTCAAGCTTTTCTTTTGAGGTGGTTTTTATGGAAACATGATGAATTTTTTCAACTATATTTTCTTTTAATTTAAGTTTATCAGGAACTATAGCTTTTATTCTGTCATAAATAAAATCTAAAAATTCCCCACGCTGTTTCATGGCATATAGTTCTTCAGGAGTTACAAGCTTATATTCAATTGTTTCACCGTCCTGTAAAACTATGTCAATTTCACTAAAATCAGCCTCATATAAATATAAATCCTTAATACTAAAATCGCTCGTAATTGTAGAACAATAGTCAAGCTGATTTTTTGAGATTTTAATCCCTGTTTCTTCAAAAAGCTCTCTTACAGCGCCTTCTAAAGATGTTTCTCCTGCTACAACAGAACCTCCGGTAATCTCCCACTTATTTCCCCAGCGTTTATCTGGATG
>JAAZIT010000224.1 GCA_012800685.1 Clostridiales bacterium | reverse complement strand
GCGAAATTTAATATTTCTAAGTAGTGAAAATGAAATGACATCAATAGATAAAGAGGGTGCAATGGAAATGATTGCAAAGAAGTGTATGGATATTTTAAGTACACATAAAGATACTGTTGTAATAGACTCAACATTACTTAGATTAACAACAAAGAAAACACTTAGAGAGATTGCGGAAAAACACAACACATCAATTTCTTTAATTTCTTATAAGGTAGAGGTTGGAATGAAATACATAAATGAAATGCTTAAAGAACAAAATGCATCTATGTACAAACTTTATAAGGAAGCAATCCGCAACTAACATCTTAATTAATAGTGTACCAAAATAAGGTGCACTTTTTATTTCTATTAAAAACATTTAAGTGTGTAGTTGACAATTTTCGTTAGTACACCCCTTTTAATTCAAAAACAAAATGATAAAATTATTAAAAAGACTATTTAGTAAAAAGTGTAGACATCAATTTTACAATAGAGTTGATTATGTAGGTGCTAACAGATATGTTATAACAAAAACCTGTATGTTTTGTAAAAAGGAAGATGGTGTTACAATAAAAACACTTGATTAAAGAAAATAAATAGCTATTTATTTTAGTAAATTTATGCATTTATTTGTATAATAAGTAAAGACTATTTAAAAATAAATTATTATTTAAATTTATGTACGAAAAATATTATAAAAATGTATTTGATAAAAAAGAAATACAAAAAGCTACACTTGACTATTTTAGTGGTGATGAGTTAGCTACATCAGTCTGGATGGATAAATATGCTCTCAACAGCATAGATAATAAAACCGGTGAGATTACTCTTTATGAGTTAACGCCAAACGATAGCCAGAAACGATTAGCAAGTGAAACCTATAGGATTGGTCAAAAATATAATAATAATCTATCTGAGGACGTGTGGTACGCTCTATTGAAAGACTTTAGGTATTTGATGTATCAAGGTTCACCAACTTACGGTATCGGTAGGAAAGATCCTGTTTCTTTATCAAATTGTTTCGTTATCGGATATCCCGATGTAGATTCATACGGTTGTATCTGTGCAGTAGACGAAGAACAAGTACAACTAATGAAAAGAAGAGCAGGTGTTGGACACGATTTATCTGGCATTAGACCTAAAGGATCACCTGTTAATAACTCAGCACAAACATCAACTGGAGTTGTTCCTTTTATGGAAAGGTACTCAAACTCAACCAGAGAGGTTGCACAGGATGGAAGACGAGGAGCATTGATGTTAAGCATATCAATCGATCATCCGGATGCAGAGGATTTCATTAACTCTAAATTAGAAGATGGAAACATTGAAGGTGCTAATATATCAGTTAGGATGACAGATAGTTTCTTAAATCAGGCTGTTTCATATTCAGATAATCCAGACCCGGAGAAACAAAGACTTTGGAAAAAGATTATTTACAATGCTACAACTAAAGCAGAGCCCGGAGTTTTATTTTGGGATACGATACTTAGAGAGTCACCAGCAGATTGTTACGATGATTTAGGTTTTAAAACATTTAGTACAAATCCATGCGGTGAAATTCCTCTTTCTCCTTATGATAGTTGTAGATTAACAGCACACAATCTTTTTGGTTATGTAGATAATCCATTTACACCTGAAGCATCTCTTAATTGGAAAAAACTAGGTGAGTACGCACAATACATGATGATGATGGCAGATAACTTAGTAGAGTTAGAATTAGAGAAAGTTAAGCAAATTATAAAAAAGATTGAAAGTGATACAGAATCAGATTAACTTAAATTAAGAGAGAAGTTAT
>JAAZIT010000223.1 GCA_012800685.1 Clostridiales bacterium | reverse complement strand
TTTGGTTTCTTCTATTCAACATGGGGTATTAACTTTACTCTTCTTGAAAATGCTGAAGATAATAAGGATGCTAAGGACGGACTATACGGTAAATATGCTGTATGTGAAGGCCCACAGAACTACTATTGGGGTGGTACATGGATCTGTTGTTCAGCTGGTTCTGATAACACAGATATCGTTGCTGATATTATGAAGCAACTTACAGTTGATCAAGATACAATGGTTAATATCACAAAGGATACTCAGGACTATACAAATAACGTTGCTGGTATGGATGAACTTGCTAAGGACTTCGCTTCAGACTTCCTAGGCGGACAGAACCATATTGCACTATTTGCTAAAACAGCTCCTGGCATTGATATGTCAAATGCTGGTGCTTATGACCAAGGCTTAAACGAATCATTCCAGGGCGCTATGAAGGATTACTTTACAGGCGCAGTTCCTACTAAGGAAGATGCTATTAATAACTTCTACAAGGCTGCAATTGAAAAGCACCCAAATCTAAAAATTCCTGGCAGTAAGTAATTAAGTAATATTTTTACTTATTATCATTAAATGAATTATACAGGGCGGGCTTTGCGCCCGCCTGTTTAATTTATAGTCGTAGTAAATTTAGCTGAAAGGGTATAGCTTAAAATCTGCTATATATAAAAGGTGATTAAATGTCTGCTTTACCTAAAAAAAGGAAATCAATAAGCTACGCTAAGTGGGGATACATATTTATCATTCCGTTTTTCGTTGTATTTGCAATATTTAACCTAATTCCACTTGCTTCTACAATTTATAAGTCCTTTTTTGAAGAATACCTAGTTATGGGTTATGAACAAATTGGACCTACATTTATAGGACTAGAAAACTACGAAGCTGTTTTTGCAGCGGGTAGTGGCTTAGGTAAATATTTTTTAAATACTCTTATAATATGGATTTTAGGATTTGTTCCACAGATTTTCCTCTCATTATTGTTTGCATCATGGTTTACTGATTTGAGATTAAAACTTAAGTGTGGCGTTTACAAAATTATTATTTATCTACCAAACATCATTATGGCTGCTGCTATGGGTATGTTATTCTTTACAATGTTCTCTACAAACGGACCAATTAATAGCATTTATATGAATATTACTGGTGCTAAGTCCCCTTATCTATTCTTTGATAATATGTGGGCACAAAGAGGAATTGTTTCACTTATTAACTTTTTGATGTGGTATGGTAACACTACAATTATGCTTATGGCTGCTATCAATGGTATTGATACAGCATTGTTTGAATCAGCACAGATTGATGGTGCTACACCAACAAAAATCTTTACTAAGATTACCCTACCTCTAATTAGACCTATTTTACTATACGTTTTAGTAACCTCTCTAATTGGTGGTATTCAAATGTTCGACGTACCTCAGATTCTTACTGCTGATGGCGAGTCTGTTAACCGTACAAGTATGACTGTTGTTATGTATTTGAACAAACATTTGTATAGTAAAAACTATGGTATGGCGGGTGCTGTTTCTGTTATACTATTCTTTGTTGCTGCTATACTTAGTATTCTTGTTTTCTTCATGATGAAGGAAAGAGATGTTAAACCTAGAAAGACTGCGAAAGGAGTGAAGAAATAATGGCAATCTCACCAGATGTTGTAGGACAAAAAGGTGGTAAGGCGTTCTTAAACTTTAGACGTGTTATATGTTATACAGTTCTTACCCTTATTTGTATTATCTCCTTATTCCCATTCTTTGTTTTGATTATCAATATGACTAGATCAAATTCTGATATTCAAAAAGGATTTGCATTGTTACCTGGTAAGTATCTAATTGACAATTTTAAAACGGTTCTTCTTAACTCTGAGTGGAAAATGATAAACAGTTTGAAGAACAGCTTTATTATTGCTGCTTGTGCTTCTCTTTTATCAACATACTTTTCAGCTCTTACAGCATATGCAATTCATGTATATGAGTTTAGATTAAAGAAGTTTGCTTTTACATTTATTCTCGTTATTATGATGATTCCTGCACAAGTATCGGCTCTTGGTTTTGTAAATCTAATTAAAAGGATGGATTTATTTAATTCTTTCATTCCTCTAATCATTCCTTCTATTGCTGCTCCTGCTACTTTCTTCTTTATGAAGCAGTACATGGAAAGCTCGCTCCCTCTTGACATTGTCGAGGCGGCTAGAATTGATGGTAGTGGAGAATTTAGAACTTTCAATTCACTAATTATGCCTATTATGAAACCTGCTATTGCAGTTCAGATGATTTTTACATTTGTTTCTAACTGGAACAACTATTTTATTCCTGCTCTTATTTTAAGTGACAAGAATAAAAAAACACTTCCTATTGTAATCGCACTTATCAGAAGTGCTGACTACGCTAAATTTGACATGGGTGCTGTATATATGTCTATTGGTATTTCAATTTTACCAGTTGCTCTTGTATATTTATTCCTATCAAAATTTATTATCCGTGGTATTGCTATCGGAAGCGTAAAGGGTTAATAGTTAATATTAAAAAATAAAACCTGTCGTTTAAACGGCAGGTTTTTTTGTGTTTAAAAATTGTTATAAATAGGGCAAAGATAGAAAAATTTAAAAACTTAAAGAAATTATAATTATACTGGTATATTATGTTTTTTCTTATATTTCAATTGTTGTTAATACTATTTATTTCTAATATGTTCTTTATAAATTTTAGTATACCCATATTATCTTGCCTAATCAGACCTTCTATAATGGATTATTATAGAAGATTTTTATATGTCTGTTTTTAATAGACTTGTGTAATATATTATGCTAGGTTATTTTTCTATTTTATGTTATACCAATTTAATTCATTTATCTTGTTTGGTTTATTTACTATATTTTTTTCTATGTCTGTTTTAAATTAACCTTTGTGTTTATTACAGTTGGCTCTTATTTGTTTAATTTTTATTGTGTGGTTTATATTGCATAAGGCTATTAAAATTATTAATTTTTTTATTTAGAAAATCTATAACCAAATCAAGACTATCAAGCCTTGCATCTAATAGCATTAAAAGCTCATCATCTGGCTCTGAAAGGTCAGGTATCATTATAACATGGCAACCTGCATCATGGGCTGAAATTATACCGTTAGGTGAATCTTCAAGTGCTAAGCAGTTTTTTGGCTCAAGTGATAAGTCTTGACAAGCCTTTAGATAAATATCAGGTGCCGGCTTGCTTTTGCTAACCATAGAACCACAAACTATTTTATCAAAATAGTTAAAAATATTAAGCTGTTTAAGATACATTGTTGTTCTAGTTAAATCAGTGGCTGTTGCAACTGCTATAAGGTAGTTATTTGATTTTAAGTAATTTAAAAGTTCTATTAGTCCTTTTTTCATGGATATTCCAAACTCCTTAATATGAGAGTTCATTAATTCAATTCTTCTTGCCCTCACTACAGGGTAGTCAAAACTGTCCCCTAATTGCTCTTTGAGTTCAGGCTCCGCAATGCTAGCCGAACAGCTCCTAATGCCTAGAACGTGTTGTTTTGTCATTTTAAAGCCCATTTCTTCAGCCGCTTGGCACCAAAACTTACAAAGCAGACGTTCAGTGTCAAGCATTAGACCGTCCATGTCAAATATAATCCCTTTTATGTCCATGTATTTAACTCTCCTAGATTTTAAGCTATGTAGATAGCAACAAGCTTTGATGAAACCTCAATTTTTTCAATTAGCTCTTTTGCTACAAGCCTTTTGTATTTATTTGAAATATAATCCCAATTTTCTATTAAATCACTAAAATCAGTGTAGCACAATCTTACGCTTTCTTCAACTTCTTTTTTTAAATTTTGCTTTAATATAAATTTTTCCTTTTCAAGTTCAAAAACAGCAGTGTCAAAAAAAGTAATTGAAGATACTTTAGTTTTCTTAAGCTGTTCCTTGAGATTAGAAACTCTAAAGTCGATTTCGGAAATTCTTAGACGGAGTTCATTTTCTCTTGAGGATTTACTATTTGTAATTTTTACTTTAGATAAAGTTTTTAGCTCATTGTGTATAACATTATCAGAAAACTGAGAAACATAATCACTCCGAATTGTTTTAACGGGTGTTTCACAGGCTGAAACCTTTCTCTTTCTACAATAGAGATATGAAATATCTTTTGAGGTTGTTATTGAGTACTTTCCACTACAAACGCCGCACACCACAATACCAGTGAGATAGCTTTTTACAGAAGTATTATAGCCATGGCCTGATTTTTGAGGCTCAATAACTTTTTGAGCAGATAACCAAAGTTCCGAGGATACTATACCTAGGTGTTTACCGAGAGTAACAGTTTCACCAGTAAAATCTAAAAATTTACTCTTAGTTCTTTTGCTTTTAGGTCCATAACAGACGCAACCATTAGTGCCTGAGAAGCAGTTAGGCTTGCTAGTAATTTTAGCCCCTTTTTTCAAAAGATAGTCATAAATTCTCCAGTCAGCACAAACGTAAAAAGGGTTTCTAACAAGTCTTAAAATTGTTGTTGGAGACCAGCTTTTATTTTTTCGTGTAAGCACACCTTTTTGATTTAGTTCTTTGCAAATACCATTTGCAGATAAAACCCCACTGGAAAGCTTTTTATAAATACTTTTTACAATAGGACTTTCATCTAAGCGTATATCATAGCCACTAGTTTTTTTGCCGTCGATAAATTTATCAATTTTTTCATATCCAAAGGGTGGATATCCACCTAAGTAAAAGCCTTTTTCACCACGGGAATAGTAGTTATCAACAACTCTCATCCGTATGTTTTTACGCTCCATTTCAGCAAACATAACTAAAAGCTTCATTATTAAAACGCCCATTTCACTTTTGCTAGAAAAGCTTTCTGTACATGATATAAATTCAACATCTAAGCTTTTAAAATCCTCCAGCATTATAACAAAATCCAAAAGTGAACGGCTAATTCTATCTAGCTTATAGGTAATAATACGTGAGAATTTTCCTTGACGTGTCTTTTCAAGCATAGCCGTAAAATCAGGACGGTTTGTGTTACTCCCGCTAAATCCACGATCAGAAAAAACCTCATAGCTTTCATTATCAAGTATCATGGTCTTGCACCTAGTTATTTGTGTCTCAATGCTGATGGAATCTTTTCTATCAGCAGATTGTCTAGCGTAAATTGCTGTCATATTATTCCTCCAACTTATTTGACATTTTTCTTGATTAGTTATATAATTGTAATGTGATTATGTAGAACAAAAATGATAGCTAAATTTAAAGCTATCAGAAAGGAAATTTACTTTATGGCATATAGAAATGAGCCGTCTCTTGAAGAACTGATAACAGGTTCGATAAATAAAAAGAAATCTGTTAAAAAAAATGTGATTAAAGCTAAGGTGAAAGAAAACACTCGAAGCTTTAGGGTTAATATTGATTATTCCAAAAATCAAGGAAACAGTTATAGGAAAGAAATTGGCGATGAATTTATTGACAAAAGCCAATTTAGAAATTCGAGAGGTTATACTTCTAATAACAGTGCAGATAATGACTCTGAAGGAATCGACCCTGATTTTCTACGCAGTTTACAACGAAATTTCGGAAATACCAAAACAGACCAAAGAGGTAGAATGGTATCCAGAGAGGTTCCATATAAGACTGAGTACAAAATACAAGTTCCTGATGAGTATGACGACTATGATGGGTACGATGACTATAATGAATATGACGATTATGATGACTACCAACAAAATGATTATTATGATAAAAGAAAAAATAGACGTAATAATTATGAAGAAAAACATAGAGCGGTAAAAGCTCCAGTTAAAAGAGTTTCAAAAAGTCAACCAAAGAAAAATAGTTCAAGCGGAAACCAACCAAGTGATAATAACAGATATAAAGACAACAAAGGAAACAAAAGGAATACAAAACATATGAATTATGAAGAAGTCCCTAAAAAGAAAAAACGGATACTTCCACGATTACTTTTAGTGTTATTTATTATACTGGCTATATTAGCTGGAATTGCATACTTATATATTGATAAACTTTCAAATTTATTTAATTATGTTCCAACAGGGGATAGATTAGATATTCAGAATGTTGTTAGTGATGAGAAAGTAACAAATATTTTACTTATAGGTTCTGATACTCGAACGGATGGAAGTCTCGGCAGATCAGATTCAATAATGCTTATCTCTATTAGAAATGACACTAAACAGATAGTAATGTCGTCATTTATGCGTGATATGTATGTACAAATTCCAGGACAGGATAGTGAAACGTGGCACAAAATTAACTGGGCACATTCAAAGGGCGGACCAGAGCTTTTAATGGATACCATTGAGTTTAATTTTGGGATTGAAATTGACAATTATATTTCAGTTGACTTTGAAAGATTTGTTAAAATTGTTGATGCCTTTGGTGGTGTTCAGTTGACTGTAACTGATGCTGAAGCAAGTGCTATGAATATTTCAATGCCTATGCAAAATAAACTGTTTGGAAATCCTGATGGTACTGACTATATATATGCGGCTGGCTCTTATCATATGAATGGTAATCAGGCGTTGGCATATACTCGTATACGAAAAAATGCAGGAGACGATTTTGCAAGAACTGGACGTCAAAGAGAAGTTATCGGACTTTTAATTAGCAAAGCTAAATCTATGGAGATTACAAAACTTAATAAGCTAGCAGAAGAAGTTTTACCGCTTATAACAACAAATATGGAAAAGTCAAAGCTTAAGAGTCTTATGACAAAAGCACCAATTCTTCTTGGATATGAGCAAATTAGTCAAAGAGTACCTTATGGCGATAATGGTGAGAGTTGGAAATTCTCAACCTCTACAAGTGATGGTTCGATAATTATGCCAGACTTTGAACTAAACAAAAAGCTTTTAATGGATACTATTTACGGTAAATAAATTTTAAGACAGGGAATTTCCCTGTCTTTTTTGTTTCGTAGCTGTTACGTCCAACGGAATAGACAATGCCCAAATAACTTTTACGCCTATTTCTCTCGCTACTTCAAAATCGACACCACCTGGTTTTGATGCTAAGTCAATAATTAGGCTGTTTTTAGGAATTAGGCTAAGTTTATTTGCGTTTAAAAGCTTTGCTGGTACGGTGTTAATTATTAAATCAAAGCCGTCTAAATAATTTTCTAGGTCTTTAAATTGCAAAGACTTAAATCCGTTAAGCTGACACCATGCTCCGTCAGAATATTTTCTAACTGCTACAGCAACTTTAGCACCCACAGAGGAAAAGAGTTTAGCTGTCGCTTTACCAACTCTTCCATAGCCTAAAATAAGTACTTTGGAGCCATAGATGGTTACCGGAAGTTCCTCCATAGCAATTTGAAGGGTTCCCTCGGCTGTAGGAATACAGTTTTTTATTATTAGTTCTTCTCGCTTAAAATAATCAACTATTTCAAATCCACATGAAGTAAAAATCTTAGAAACTTCATCGGTAAATCTTCCACCAGTTACAATTGAATCCTCTTTTAAACAAGGAATTAAGCTTTCTAGTGTGATTTGTTCATTAGAAAATGGTGCGTTTAAATGGGTTTCGTTGTTTGAGATAATAATTGGCAAAACCAACACATCAATACCCTTAAGTTTTGATATATCAGTGTCTGTATCACCCAGTCCACAAGTGTAAACTTTAAAGCTTTGTGCTAGCTTTTTTGCTAGATAGATTTGCCTTAAATCCCCACCTGCAACAAGAAATTTTGTATTTTCATCCATAAAGGCATAACCTCCGTTATTTGAATATATCACATTATATGAAGTGAGTGCCAATTGGGTGATGATTAGAAATTAATTCTTTTATCATTCGACAATTTAGTTCTTGAAATATAAGGGAAGTTCTAGTATAATTAAAATAACAAATATAAGGAGGCTTTTTAATGAAATTTAAAGAAATCGATGTAACAGGGCTTAGTCTAAATCCGTTTAACAAAATCGGAAAAGAATGGTTTTTGGTGTCAGCTGGAAATAAAGAGTCATTTAATACAATGACTGCAAGCTGGGGCTTTATGGGAGTAATGTGGAATAAAAACTGTGTGATAACAGCTATTAGACCACAAAGATACACTAAGGAATTCGTTGATTCTAACGAGTATTTTACAATTAGCTTTTTTGATGAAACGCATAAGGACTCACTTAAGTTTTGTGGCTCACACAGTGGACGTGATGTAGACAAAATGAAAGAGACTGGTCTTAATCCAATTGATTTAAAAAATTCTGTGGGATTTTTAGAAGCGGAGCTTATTTTAGTCTGCAAAAAGCTTTACAACCAGGAAATGAACGTGGATAGCTTTATAGAAAAAGACCTTGCTAATGCGAATTATCCGTCGAATGATTATCATACAGTATATGTTGGCGAAATTGTTAAGGCTTTTTCAAAGTAATATCAAATCCGTTGTTATAGTAGAATGTTTTTAATGGCTAATTTTGTTTTTTTATCTATAAATTAACCAAGAATTATTTAATAACAAATAATTAAGTCGTGTTTTTTAGTTTTTTCTTTTATCAGCGAAAAATACAAGAAATTATTCTTGATTTGTGCAATATATTTTATTTAAATGTATTGCAAAATATGTTGAAATACGGTATAATATATGTGTTTAGAACAATGTGTAGTTTTTATTAGCTTGAAAGATAGCTGAAATTTTTGAAGAAAGGACTAAAATTATGGCAAATTACTATGACCTAGAAGATTTTAAAAAGAAAAAGAATAATCTTCCTACTGGTAACGATGACAAAACGAAAACAAATAAAATTGATGTTGAGGATATCATAACTGCAACAAACAAATCTAATGTTAGTAAAATGTCTAAACAGGATATGGCTAGTTTGATAGCACAAAATCTTTCTAACTACGATGATGACGAAGAGACTACTTCAATTCCAGTTAGAAAAAATCGATCTTATGATGACGGTTCTTATGATGACAGTATGACTTATGTCGAAAATTCAGAACCGAGAAGAAATAGTGTGGCTGTAAATTCTAGAACAAGCACAGGAAAAAGACCTAATAGAGGTGCAGTAACTAAAAATGTTACACAACAAAATAATGAATATGAGGATAATCAAGACCCTCGTAGAAATGAAAGCAAGAGCGTTAGACCTAGGCCTAATGCTAGAGATGATGATATGAGAAAACCCCCAAATAATCCTAGAAATAATAAATACAAGTCTAGGAAGTCCAAATCAAAGAAGCCAGCATCTGCAAAAACAACTCTTGCTATTATAGGCGGATTTATTGTTGTTGCTTTTATTGCATTTTATGTGGGTGGAAGATTTGTTGTTAGCGACAAGTTTTTACCAAACACAAAGATTAATGGGAACGATGTTGGAATGATGACTGTGGCACAGGCGACAGAATCACTTCAAAAAACTGGACTTAATGATTATTTGCTAATTGTTAAAAATAATGGAAGTACTGAAAGAATTAAATTTGAAGACTTTGATTACAATTTTAAAATTGATGATAAGGTTGAGGAATTGTATGAAAATCAGAAAAAAGGAGCTTGGTTTAAATCTTTGTTTAGTCATCAGATCCTAAAGATTGATACATCAAAGGTTCAATATGATGAGACTAAGTTTAAAGAGCTTGTAAAAGAAATTGAATGGGGAGATACAAAACCAATTGATGCATATATTTCTGCTTCGGATAGTGGATTTGTAATTGAACCTGAAAAATTGGGAGATTTACTAGACACCGAAAAGCTTGCTACATATTTAGTAAAAGAGCTTAACAAGGGTAATATAGAAATAGATATTATTGATTCAGGTGCATATATCCAACCAGCTGTAACAGCTAAGGATTTGGAAAGTCAGATTGGAAAGTATGAGGCGATTGGTAATATTGAAATTACTATTGACTTTGACTATACAACTGAAGTCTTAAGAGGACAAGATTTTATTAACTGGATAATATTTAATGATGATGGAACATATACTGTTGACGATGAAAAGCTAGGTGGATATGTTTCACAGCTTGCAGATAAATATGATACATTTGGGAAAGCGAGAAAATTCCATGCGACTTTACAGGGTGACATTACTGTTCCTCATGGTAAAGATGCAATATATGGTTGGGAGATTTATAAAGAAAAAACTGTTGAGCTTTTAAAAGAGCTTATCATTGAAGGAAAATCAGTTACAACAGATCCTATTTATTACTACCAGCTTAATGCTGATGGTTCTAAGGGCTATACATTCGTTGGTAATGAAGAAGTTAGGACGGAAAACGACGATATAGGTGATACTTATATTGAGATTGACCTTACTGCTCAAACACTTTGGTACTACGAAAAGGGCGAAAAGAAATACGAATGCACTATTGTTTCTGGTACGATGACAGCAGGGCAAAAGACTAATCCAGGTATATACAAGCTTTGGTATAGAGAAATGAATTACACTATGAAGGGTACAAATTCCGAGGCTGGTTCATGGACCGTTAAGTGTACCTATTGGAACAGGGTAGCACTTGTAGGTATAGGACTTCATGACTCTAAGAGACCTGCTTTTGGTGGAAATATTTATAAACAAAACGGCTCACAGGGTTGTATTAATATGAGATATAATGATGTTAAGTTTATTCATGAAAGTGTTCCACTTAATACTCCAGTGGTTATGTACTACTAATTAAAAACTAATAGGTGCTAGATTTTGATTTATGTTTCAGTTCTAGTGCCT
>JAAZIT010000222.1 GCA_012800685.1 Clostridiales bacterium | reverse complement strand
TAGGCCTATTGCCAAGCCAGTTACAGCAATAAAAAATGTTTCAAATGCAACCATTTTTGAAATATGCTTCTTTTCCATTCCAAGAATACTGTACAGCCCAAATTCCTTTTTTCGCTGTTTCATTAAAAAACTGTTAGTATAAAACAGAAATATTACTGCAAAAATTGCAACTATATTGCTTCCTAATTTAAGTGTATAAATTAGTGTACTTCCGCCCATTATTTCATTTAACCCTTGATTTTTCGTAAGCGAGACTATTATATAGTACATTGCCACAGTCAGCACGCTAGTAATTAAAAATGGAATGTAGGTTTTACCGTTCTTTTTTATATTACCAAATGCAAGCTTTGGATAATATGAGCTACTCATTTCTCTCACCACCTGTTGCCATTAGTGTTAAGGTGTCAGAAATTTTCTGATACATCTGCTGATTGGTGCTAGTGCCTTTATAAATTTGGTGGTAAACTACTCCATCTTTTATAAACATAACCCTGTTAGCGTGACTTGCAGCCTTTGTTGAGTGAGTAACCATTAAAATAGTCTGCCCTTTTTCATTTATCTCATTAAATATTTTTAAAAGACTATCAGATGAGTTTGAGTCAAGTGCACCAGTTGGCTCATCGGCAAGAATTAGCTTTGGATTTGTAATCATGGCTCTTGCAATAGCAACACGCTGTTTTTGTCCTCCAGAAATCTCATATGGAAATTTCTTTAGCAAATCTGAAATACTAAGCATTTTGGCAATTGGAGCAATACGCTTAGCCATAATTTCGTATTTTTTCCCTGCTAATACAAGTGGAAGAAAAATATTATCTTGAACTGAAAAGTTGTCAAGGAGATTGAAATCTTGAAAAACAAATCCTAAATTATCACGTCTAAATGCTGATATCTCTTTATCCTTTACCGCTGAGAGATTTTTCTTGTCTAATATAACTGTTCCTTCTGTTGGCTTGTCGAGGGCTGCTAATATATTAAGTAGAGTTGTTTTTCCCGAACCTGACTCTCCCATAATTGCAACATATTCGCCCTCTTCAACTGAAAAGGATACATTTGTGAGTGCTGTAACTTGATTCCCACCGAAACGAGTGGTATAAATTTTCTTTAAGCTATTAACTTCTAAAATGGACATTAAAAATTATCCCCTTTCTTTTCTATGCTTAAATCATACCACACTAAGTTTTTTAAAAACATCTATCTATGTGACATTTTCCAGTATCACCTTACAATTTTGTAAGGTCACTCAACTTCCAAATCCACATGAGATAAATCAATATAGATACTAGTCCCTTCTCCAACCTGAGACTTTGCATATATTTTATGTGACAGCTTGTCCGAAGCCTGCTTACAAAGAAAAAGTCCTAAGCCTGTGGCTTTAGAGTTTGCCCTTCCATTATATCCTGAATAACCCTTTTCAAATATTCTAGGCAAATCCTCTTGAGATATTCCAATACCAGTATCAGAAATACACAAAATATTACCCTCAACTGAAATTGTTACATTCCCCTTATCCGCATACTTAATTGCATTAGAAAGAATCTGTTCTATAATAAATCCAAGCCATTTTTTATCCGTCAAAATAATTTCTTCAGTACCATCATACACAAGCCCAATTCGCTTTTTAACAAAAGAGGTTGCATACTTTCTAATTGATTTTTTTATAATATTATCTAAATTGTACATTCCAAAAACAAAATCATTAGATACGCTGTCAAGCCTAAAATAGCTTAAAACCATTTCCACATACTGTTCAATACGAAATAGCTCATCAAGAAGTTCGTTATTATCACTATTGTCGCTACCTTGAAGCATCATTCTCATTGCGGCAATAGGTGTTTTTATCTGATGCACCCATGTTGTGTAATAGTCAATGCTGTCAGCACGTTGAGTTTTAAGATTTGTAATCGCCTGATTACTAAGATTCATTAAATGATTAACAATGTCAATATAGTCCTGTTCAATAAGATTATTGCTTTCAGGCAAGGTATCTGTAAGTATATTTACGTTATTATTTATATCAACTAAGATTTTGTGCTTTTTGTAATACCTAGTAAAGTCTACAAGAATTATAACAGCCCCAAATACGGTACAAAGCCCTATTGCATACAAAACAGCCTCAACCTCTAATTTATAGAGTGAAAATATTACAGCAAAAATCAGCCCAAATATTAAAAGCAACACAGCGTACTTTGTTTTTGACTGGAGGTATTTAAAAAACACGTTTATTACACTACTTTTCATAAAAATAACCTACCCTTCAATAATATATCCACTTCCTGCTTTTGTTTTAATAAATTCTTCAAGCCCAATTGTTTCAAGCTTCTTTCTTAGTCTTGTTATATTAACCGTAAGAGTGTTTTCTTCAACATATGAATCATTTTCCCAAAGCTTTATCATTAATGTATCTCGGCTAACCACCCTGCCCTTGTTTTCCATAAGAGTCTGCATAATCCTAAAATCATTTTTGGTTAGCTCTGATTTATTATCCTCAAATGTCATTGTCATATCACTTAAATTTAGCACAGCACCCTTACATTCGATTACAGGAACTTTTCCAGACAAGTCATATGTCCGTCTTAAAAGAGCTTGAATTTTTGCAATTAAAACGCTTAAGTCAAAAGGCTTTGGGATAAAGTCATCTCCACCCATGTTCATTGCCATAAC
>JAAZIT010000221.1 GCA_012800685.1 Clostridiales bacterium | reverse complement strand
TTTCTTTTGTATAAAGTAATAAACATTTTAGTTGCTAACACTGAAATAATTATTGCCTCAAACAAACCAGTAGCTCCAGCCTTCTCATTTGGTAGCAGCACATCCCCACTTGCATTTATAAAGAAGCAGGTCATTGCAACAATTAGGATTATTACGGCGTGCATTCCATCTTTTTTAATTAGCTTGTCTCGTGTAATAATTTCAAAACTAATACATAACAAAACACTTAACGCCATAATGCTAATAGTTGAATTATGCACAATTAGCAAAAACTCCCTCACTAATTGTCCAAACCGACTTGAAAAGAAATCGGCAACAATAGATAGTGGAAAATTCAAAATTAAAACACTAAGCGAACCAATAAACACAAATGGTATTGAATACATTAGTCCGTTTTTTATCCCCCTAAGCAACCAGGTATTGGTAAGTTTATAAAAAAGTCCCTCAGTTTTATTATAAACAGACATAAATACACCTCCCCCATAAATTATGTTACAACTATACCATAAAAATCTAATAATTTACTACATACATATTAACATATTTCTCTCAACAAATCAAGCCAAAAATCGGCACTTTTCTCAAAATTAGTACTTTTAGATTTTATGTGTTTTTATGGTAATAATTAGGTTTAAATTTTATGAAAACAAGGTAATTTACTTTATACAAATTACTAATAAACAAGTATCTTTATAATCTATTTGATTTTGCCTTGAATTATAATTATATATACAATTATTTCTTTACTAAAAATATAAAACTTAACAATAAAGGATAGTCAAATTATATTATATAAGAAAACGAATACCTCATTTTTTTGTATGAGGTATCCGTTTATAATTTTAGTGTTTATATTAATCCAAACCTTTTTTAAGCAGCTTCACCGTTTGGTCAAGCTTATTTGCATAATTTCGAAGAACCATAGCAACTTTGGAGCGTTTTTCCTTGTCGTGCATTGTATTTTTAACAACCTCCATATCCATTCCACCTCCGATATATTCCAATTCACTCCATAAGCCGTCCTTACTTTCGTTGGGTGAAATATCGTCAGGTTTAAAAGATGAGAATAACTTTTTATTTCATTATGCAATTCAATATAGCTTAAAAAACGGAATCCATTTCCGAAATTCTTTTTAATATAAAGAATGGAATTCCAGGAGATGTGGCGAGATTGCATACATAGACGCCATAATTTTCCCATAAAGGGAGCTTATCATTAGAAAATCGTCCAACTTCAATGTCATTAGCCCACTCACAAAAAGCTGCCGCACCAAAGAACAATCCGTTTTGCTCCGGCAATGTTAACCAATACTCCATTTTTTGTATTGCTTTTAAATATAAATCTTTAAGTGCCACCTCACGCAGTTTTTCACCTATGAATATTAGATCCATTTTGTTTTCACCTGTCAAAATACAATCTACGGTTTCAGTTTTATCAAAAAACAATTTAATTATTTGTCCTCCATGTTCGTATCCAACAATTAGACAATAGGTTCCAACATCTGAAGTCCATTCAGGTATATCATTTAAATTTGTTTTAACAAGAACAGGAATGTCCCTATCAATCATTTCAACAATTTTTTTGATGTATCCCTTATTATCAGCATTAAACTTATCAGATGTTACGTATTCGTGATTATATCCAAGTGTGTCAAAAACATAGTCAATATATTTTGGCCCTGCTAAATAGCCAGATACGCAGTATTCACAGCTAGTTGAAGGGTTGTGATTGTAAACTTGTGCAACAGAATCACCAGTAATTGCAGCAACATCCAAATAATCTAATTTATTGTCTGATTCCAAGTGTTCCAGTATAAACTTTATACAATCAGGCAATCCATAATTGTGTCCTTTGTTTCCATCTAACAATGGTAGAATGTTGGCTATCTTTTTCATTATAATATCTCCTTCGAAATAATTAATCGAAAGGCTAAAATATAGACGATGAAATGTTTCTAGACTAAGATAATTTTTTCTGGCGTATGACGGTGTTATGTTATATGTTCGCTTAAACGCTACGCTAAATGCGTCCGCAGAATTGTATCCGTATTTAATAGCTATGTCAATTATCTTTTCAGTTGTATTATATAAATCTTTAACGGCGCAAGATAGCTCTCTACGTCTTATATATTCAGAAAGTGCCATGCCTGTTGTCATACAGAAAAATCTTTGAAATGTAGAAATAGGAGAAAGCGTTATTTTGCTAATCTCACTATAATCCACTCCGTCACATAGATTTTCTTCAATGTATTGAATTGCTCTATTAAGCCTGTCAATTGGTTCCATTACATCATCCCCCTTCCAATTTCATTATACCTACTTAAAATTTATAATGCCCGTTATTTTAATAACAAAAAGTCAACTTTATTTTTCTTTTGTGGTGGTATATATGGTGAAGCCTTTTTCACCTTTTGGCACGTTTCCGTTATTGTAAAACATAAATAATTTACATCAGTATATTACGAGAATGTAAATATTTCAACAGCAGTTTTCTCCTTGCCCTTTTCGCTAAGTCTACATATTTTTTACTATCTTGCTAGGTATCATTAAATTAGAATTATTTAATGATATTAATATTGTTTTTTTAAATATTAAAAGGGAAGCGAAATTTATTCGCTTCCCTTTATAATTATTTATTACTTACTAGTAATTTTTAAGACTTTTTCTTGTTAACCATTCACTTTTATGACATCCAGATGATATTTCTTATACTAGAATAAGAAATCCTTCCTAACCACCAAAGTGCCTAATTTCAAGAAATTACAGCCTTAAGCTCTTGGATTCTTGATAGCAGCCTGAGCAGCAGCAAGTCTAGCTATTGGCACACGGAAAGGTGAGCATGATACATAGTCAAGACCAATGTTATGACAGAACTCAACTGATGTTGGGTCTCCGCCGTGCTCTCCACAGATACCATAGTGTAGCTTTGAATTAACTGGCTTACTTAGATCAATAGCCATTTCCATTAGCTTACCAACACCATTTTGGTCGATTCTAGCAAATGGGTCGTTCTCGTAGATTTTGTTCATGTAGTAAGCATCTAGGAACTTACCAGCATCATCTCTTGAGAAACCAAATGTCATCTGAGTTAGATCGTTAGTACCGAAGCAGAAGAAATCAGCTTCTGTAGCAACTTCGTCAGCTGTCAAGCAAGCTCTTGGAATTTCAATCATTGTACCAACCTGATATTTAAGATCAGAACCAGCAGCAGCGATTACTTCGTCAGCAGTCTTGATAACAATATCCTTAACGAACTTAAGCTCTCTAACTTCACCAATTAGTGGAATCATGATTTCAGGCTCGATTGACCATGTTGGATTCTTAGAAGCAACAGCGATAGCAGCCTTAATAACAGCCTTAGTCTGCATAACAGCAATCTCAGGATATGTTACAGTTAGACGGCAACCACGGTGTCCCATCATTGGGTTGAATTCGTGAAGTGAAGTGATAATAGCATTGATGTCCTCAACAGTTTTACCCTGAGCATCAGCTAGAGTCTTAATATCTTCAGCACTTGTAGGAACGAATTCATGAAGAGGTGGATCTAGGAATCTAATTGTTAGAGGTTTTCCTTCAAGAGCTTCATAAAGAGCCTCAAAGTCTGCCTGCTGTACAGGTTCGATTTTAGCTAGAGCTTCTTCTCTTTCTTCAACTGT
>JAAZIT010000015.1 GCA_012800685.1 Clostridiales bacterium | reverse complement strand
GTATAAGTTTTATTGTTGTGCTTTTTCCTGCACCATTTTGCCCGATAAATCCCATAATTGCACCATTTGGCACATTAAATGAAATTTCATCAAGCTTATAATCTGTATATGTCTTTGAAAGATTTTTTATTTCAATTGCATAATCAGACATCAGTTCCATCTCCCTTATAAATAATTTCTAACAGGTTACTAAGTTCTTCAAGTGAGATATTACAACGCTTTGCATAGGTGATTGCATTAGTTAGATTCTCATCAATTGCACGCAAATTCTCCTCACGAAGAAAATCGGCTGATTTAGATTTAACAAAGCTTCCTTTTCCAACATATGACTCAATAAAACCATCTCTTTCTAAATCCTCATATGCCCTTTTGGTTGTAATAACACTTATTCTTAGTTCTCTTGCTAATACTCTCATTGAAGGCAGAGCGTCCCCTGCTTTCAACTCACCGCTAAGGATTTGTTCCTTTAGCTGGTTTGTGATCTGCTCATAAATAGGAATTCCTCCTGTGTTGGTTATTATAATATTCATAGTCCCTCCAAGTTATAATGTATATATACGATATGTACATTATAACAGCAGTAGATACACTTGTCAATATGTTTTTTAAATAATTTAACCATCTTAAGTCTTTTTAGTTAATAAGTTAATTTTCATTAAAGGTTATTAAGCATTAGAATTTGGGCATAAAAAAAGACCTCCTCTCGGAAATCTTTTTGGTTTTTTATTTAAAAGACACGTGTACTGTAGTTGTAAGGCTTTTGTTAAGCTCACTGTTATGCCATGTTATATCAACATAAAAATCGTCAGCAGAGGTACAAGAAACATTAACATATTTCGAATCATATGTAATACCGACTTTATTTGTATTTCCACGATAAGATGCTTTTTGAATACCATAATTTGAATTATTTGTGTCGAATATATGCACCTGTTCACCGCACACTCCAAAAATTTCGCCAATAGTATTTGGAGCATTGTAGTTAATTACCTTTGGAGCGGCTGTATCAGAAACTTTTGTTGGAGCAGTAGCCTTAGCAGTAACAACAGTTACTTTCATTGTTGCAGTTGTTGGGTTATGTGCCTCGCCTACAGTTGTTGTTATATCTTCTGGCGTAGTTACTTCTCCATTTGCCACCTCAGTGGTGGTAGTTGCAAGAGGTTTAGATGCAATAGATGGCGTTGTAACGGCGATAGTGGTAGTTGTTGTAGTCTTTTCTTTTTTATCCTTATCAGGATCGTCTGATTTTGTACACGCAACAACAAAAATCATCACTGTAGCTAAAATACAAATCAGTATCAAAACCTTGAAATTATTTTTCAAGATAAATCCCCCTTTATAACAAAATAGTTAATACACTATTAACTATTATAACATCTACCTTATGAAGTGTCAACATCAGTTTAACATAATTAATTAATAATATAAATTATCAAAACGTTTGGTCTTTTAAAATTAAGTATTTAGCTCCCACTACATGGATATTAACTTTAGACTATAATTATTAGTAATATTATTTCCTTATCCTTTAGCATTTAAACAATCACACCATTAATTGACTCGATTTCAACTGTAAATGGTCCGTCATTTAATAAATTTACTTTCATAGAAGCACCAAATACACCTTTTTCTGTGTTTAGCGTAATACGAGATTTACACAAATCTACAAAAGCCTCATAAAGCTTTTCAGCGTGGTCAGGCTTGGCTGCTTTTGTAAAACTAGGTCTATTGCCTTTTCGGCAGTCAGCATAAAGTGTAAATTGTGAAACAACTAAAATTTCACCTTGAACGTCTTTAATAGAAAGATTTATCTTATCATTATCATCGCTAAAAATTCTAAGTCCAGAGATTTTGTCAACAAGTCTTTCACAGTCTTTTATCGTGTCATTAGGTCCTACTCCCAAAAAAATTAGATATCCCTGTCCAATTTCTCCGACAACTTCATTCTCAACAGTTACGGACGCATTAGAAACACGCTGTATTACAACTTTCATAAAATATCCTACCTCTACCTTTAACTCTAAATTATACTAAATTACTAATCGATAATAATCTCATACATATATTTATATGTTGAGCCACCTGCAATTTTAATTGGGTGGTCTTTTGTTTCAATATCCTCATGATTATCATCAAAATATGTTGGCACTGATGACCACGCTTCTAAGCAGACAAATGTAGCATTAACATCACCAGTTGGTGACCACACAGCAATACAATTGCTATCTGGATAATTTACTGTTACCTTTTTATCCGTCTTATCTGATTCAAGTGAAATACTCTTTGATACAGGATTATCCTTTAAAATAACGTCATAGTCAAAAAGTTCTCT
>JAAZIT010000220.1 GCA_012800685.1 Clostridiales bacterium | reverse complement strand
CCCCACAGCAGGTTGAAGATGAGATTCTTGCAGCTTAGTAATCTTTCTCTACGTATTAATATCATGCAGAGAGAAAATGTTCAACTTTTTGTGTCCAAAGTATTGACATAGGTCCAATGCTAGGCGGAACATACGGTCCGAACTCCTCGAGTGAATAAAAAACAAAGCCCCTTACCGAAATAAATCAGTAAGGGGATAATAATCATTATAGGATAATATAATATGCCGTTATACAAAAGGAAAGGAAAAAAAGGCGGCAACAAAAACACCGTGTACGTATTAACTATTTAAATAATTTAAGAGAATCAAAACAACTAGAGCGTGAATTAAATTTTCAGATTAAACTAGAGCTCTTAGCTAAAAAATGAAACGTAAAGGAGTTTTATGACGAATTTATAGCACACAAGAAATACGAAGTTAGATAAAGCAATCTTGATAAAACTAAAAGACAAATTTATATATTTAAAAGTTAGCATGACATGGAAAACCTACTCACACCTTTACCCACAAGAGGAAGAGAGGGCTTTAAATATTCTAAACGTTATAGATATTTAGACACTGATTTTACTAATCAGTTGTTTATTTTACACTTTTAAAGGGATTTTTAAGGGATTAAAAATAGAAACCGCCTAATTAGGCGGTTTCTATTGTTATATGGTGGAGGCGACGAGAATCGAACTCGTGTCCGAAAACCTATTCATACGAGCTTCTACGAGTGTAGTTTATTATTGTGGATTACTCCCATTCCCTCAAATTAAGGCAAACAAACAAGCCTTAATTTTTAGTAGTCTGTTATGCGTTACAAGGGTACAGACATAACCTCATAACGTTCACCACTAATCGACGCCTTTACTCAAGCCGTGGTACTCAAGAGCAAGACGAGCAGCAATTAAGCAGCTGCTAGTTCAAAATTGTTTTTGTCGTTTAATTTTAAAACGTACGCCGTTTAAAGAGATGACGCACCTCTACTCGCTTATCGTACTTCAAAATCCCCGTCGAAACCTTTACGCCCCCATTATTGCTGAAAGTTCAGCATTAGGTACAGTTCTATTATCTATTTTGCTCTTTTAATGCTCTATCAATATCTCTTGCTGCTGCTTTTTGAGCCAAATCTTCACGCTTATCATACATCTTCTTGCCTTTACAAACCCCTACTGCTACCTTTATTTTTGAGTTTTTAAAATACAAGCTCAGCGGTATAAGAGTTAGTCCCTCTTGCTTAACTTGACCAAAAAGTCTTAGTATTTCACGTTTATGCATAAGAAGCTTGCGCTCACGTCTAGGGTCTCTATTAAATATATTTCCTTTTTCATATAGTGAAATGTGCATTCCTTTAATCCAAATTTCCCCATTCTCAATAGAGCACCAGCTCTCTTTTAGATTAGCCCCACCATTTCTTACAGACTTGACTTCAGTACCAATTAGTTCAATGCCTGCCTCTAAAGTTTCTAGCACAAAATAATTATGTCTCGCCTGTCTATTATCAGCAATCTGTTTTGTTCCAATCGCCACTTACGTCACCTCCGTCTTACTACAACTAGTTAATCAAACAAACTTGTGTAGCTTACTATTATATAACATTATTGGTCTTTTGTCAATGTTTTAAGCAGGTAATTGCAACTATTGCCCTTGAAATTCATAGCTTTAACGACAAAACATCTAAAATCTTTATCATATATTTTAATTTTTTATGTTAAATCCTAATTTAACTATTTTTTCTAAGCGATGTTCTCAAATTCGACAAATTATTTACTTTTGCCATGTTAAACTGTTGGTAACATATAGAAAATGAATAAAAAAACAAAAGAAAACCGTTAATTAATAATATGAAAGGAATGTTATTTATGAAAAAAAACATGAGCTGCGGAATAATTTGCGGAAATACCTTGGAGACAAATTTCGGATTTAATGAAGCCGACATTGGCTGTATTCAGCTTAAAATGTTTTTAAACAGTCAATTCAATGGGCTAATAAAAAATGGTGTTGAAAGGTTTTATACTAACTGCAATATAGGATTAGACCTCTTTTGTGCAGAAATTGCACAAAACGCTTGCAATAATCAAGCCGATTTAATTTGTATTCAGCCTTTTGAAAATCAAGCAATGAAATGGCCAGACAATTATCGTGAAAGATTTTATTTAATACACGAAAAAAGTGCTAAGTCAATATTGCTAAACAAAGACTATGATATTAGATATGTATATCTTAGTGAAAAATACATTATTGAGCACAGTGACATAATATTAATTATAAAATCTGATTCTGATAAATTTTGCTTGGCTGCAAAATACGCTTTGACATTAGGCAAGGAAATTTATATGATTGATAGCGATTCCCTCACTCTTACTGTAATTAAATCACAGCTTATTAATCAGGAAAGTAAATACTGCTAGATATGAAAGATAAAATATTACACTGATTTTTCAGTATATCAAGTCTTATATCAGCTTAAATGGCTTTTTCTGTAAAAACTATCT
>JAAZIT010000219.1 GCA_012800685.1 Clostridiales bacterium | reverse complement strand
TGTCCCCCATTATATACAAGATTTCCTTTTAAATATATTGTGTCCAATGACTTTTGCATATTAATTCGTCCATAATAATAAATGATTTCCATATTACCATTACAGTTTAGTGTACCATTATTTATAGTTAAATATGAGGTTACGGTTACATCACCCTCTACTGTTACAACTTTTCCATTTAAATTTAAATCATTTAATAAATACAAATTACCCTTTACGTAAATATCGCTATTTAAGGAATGATTTTCACCCGTTCTTATGTTACCATTAAATTCACCAATTACTTTTGTTGAACCAACTAAATCAATATATCCAGTCATTTGACAGGTTTCACCTTTAAGCTCTCCTGTTACAACTGCTCTGTTGCTTATTGTTATCTTTTCGCCTTCTAAATAAAGGTTTGCGAAATACGAATAGTTTGTTCCACTTGAAGATGCAAAGTTAATTGATTGGCTTTTTCCCATAAAAACTACTGTGTGGTTTTTATTAGCTGCAAAATTTGAGCTTGAACTATTTGTAATCTGTTCAAAATTACCACCAACTGAAAGGACACCATTTGTCAACAATCCGATATGGCTTTTAATAGAAGCCATAACAAAATCACCACTTACAGTTACTTTATCATTTTCATTTGTCATGATAAGTGTTCCTATGCTGTAGCTATAGCTTATTGTTCCGTTTTCAGCAGTATTTTTTGTCTGAATTCGATAATTACCATTAACGTTTAAAGTACCACCATTAATATTAACTTCTCCACCTGATTGGATAAAGTCACCGTTTATTGTTAGATTATGTCCGTTTAGGTCAAGTGTACCCATAGATAAACAATAATCACCCTCAATTATCTTATCTTCCGTTAGCGTAAAGCCCAAGCTCCCGCCATCTGCAAATGTTACCTTACAACCGTTTTGATTTATAGTTTCATTCGCATTTAGTGCTGTAGCAATATATATACCTTCTTCACTAGTGTTGTTTAAAGTCACCTTGTTTAAGTAAGAGCCAGCATTAAAAAAACTAACGGTCTGCTTCTCTGTTCCATTTAAGATAACTTCATGACTTCCACTTGCAGGAAAACCAGAATTGTTAAATGCACAATTACCACCAATATAGAATTTACCGTTTGTTAATGTTGAAGTGTAATATCCACCATTATATACAAGATTTCCATTTAAGTATATTGTGTCCAATGATTTTTGCATATTAATTCGCCCATAATAATAAATGATATCCATATTACCATTACAGTTTAGTGTACCATTATTTATAGTTAAATATGAAGCTACAGTTAAATCTCCTTTTACTGTAAGCACTTTTTCATTTAAATTTAAATCATAATTTAGATACATGTTGCCCTTTACATAAAGATCGCTATTTAAGGAAAAATGTTCACCCGTTCTTACGTTACCATTAAATTTACCAATTACTTTTGTTGAACCAACTAAATCAATATATCCAGTCATTTGGCAGGTTTCACCTTTAAGCTCTCCTGTTACAACTGCTCTGTTGCTTACCGTTATCTCTTCTCCTTCTAAATCAAGGTTTGCAAAATACGAATAGCTTGTTCCACTTGCAGAAGCAAAGTTAATTGTATGACTTTTTTTTCCTTCAAAAACTACCGTATGAGTTTCGCTTGCTGGAAAGTTGTTGTATGAACTATACGACTTTTGTTCGAAATTTCCTTTAATTGACATTGTTCCGGCTGTCAATCTATTTATGTGGTCCCTGGTTGAACCCATAACAAAATCACCCGTAACGTTCACACTGTCGTCCGGATTTGTCATAGTAAGATAGCCAGTACTGTAATTATATGTATAACTGTCATCATTTTCTGTTCGTGACTGTATACGAAAGTCGCCATTAATATTTAGAGTACCACCATTTATATTTATATCTCCACCTGCGTGAATAAAGTCACCGTTAATGGTTAACGTATAACCGTTTAGATCCAAGGTTCCCTCAACAAGATAGTAATCCTCTTCTACAGTCAAATCTTCCGTTAAGGTTGTCCCAATATATTTATTGCCTTCAGTGCTTAGCTTACTTAAATCTCCGATAATTTGATTTGCCAAAATCGGAAGTGAAGAATATACACCTTCAGAACTCGTATTACATATTTCCAATATATTAAAAAAGGAACTGAATCCACTAAAGGATATGGTTTGCTTTTCAGAACCATTTAATATAACTCTGTGTTCTAAGGTTGGTCTAAAATAGCTGTTGGTAGAAGTAAAATCACCTTTTATTTCAATTGTTCCGGCTGTAATATATGAATCATAAAAATTTCCTCCACTGTATCTAAAATCTTTATTTACAACAATGTGGTCATTTACATTATTCATGTAAAAATTTCCTCTTTGCATAGTGAAATTATTGCATATAATTTCACCCTTGTTCATACGAACTGTACCGTCATTAATCAATACGTCGCCATGTACAATTAGTGATTGCTCGTTTAAATCCAATGTTCCACATTTTACAATTAGGTTTTGGACATCCTTTTTGCTTGTAAGCTGTTCATTCCCAGTTATTGTCCAGTCCTCATATTCCGCTTCGCCACTTTCAATAATCTCATCATCTTTAGTATCAGTCACTTCTTGTGAACTATCTGGTGAAATTGTTTCAGCCGATACTAAATTTTTAGGTCTAATATTTATAAAATTATAACCATACGGTGCAATTAATTGCACTGCCAGAACCAGTGCCACTACAGAACTGGTAAGTCTTTTTACTAGCTTATTCATTTAAACTCTCCTTGACTGTTTTACTGTGTTTTTCCATCTTTCACAGTTTTGACCTTTTTAATATTACCATTAGAATCATATGTATATTCAATATAATTATCTTCATCATATATAACCTTAATTAGCCTATCTAACTTGTCATATTCATATTTAGCTTGATTATGCACTGGAATATGTGGCTCACTCGGACTAATCGTAGTAATTTCAGTAGGGGAAGTATTTGTTCCGCTAACTGTAGATGAGACTGTTGTGGTGGCAGGTATTGAAGTCGTTGTTCCACCACTAGTACCAGGAGTTATTGTTGTTACTGTAGTGGTAGTTGTTGTATCCTTTGGAATATCTGTACCAGTACCAGTACTAGAACTACCACTAACAGTTGTTGTACTTAAAAGCGTTGTTTCTGTAGGTTTCGGATCCTTAGGAGCAGTAAATCCAAGATGAGAAATATCCTCTCCATCGTTTGTAATAACAAGAGAATCAGAAATAATTTCTATATCTTGTGCAAAGATTCTGCCATTAATTTTTCCAGAGCCAGTAATTGTTACTCTTCCGTTTGGTGCGTAAATAATTCCGTTAAAATCTATTTCCGAATTTATATTAATTATAATATTTCCATTTCTTGATGCAATTACTGACTTATCATTTTTACTATTACTTAAATAATCGACATCAATATGTATATCAGAGTCTGCAATTAAATAGGAATTTAGTATAAAGGCACCAGGCTTGTTGCCACTCTCACCTAAAACATACTTGTCTTCATTTTTGCCTTCAGCATTTTGAATCGTTTGAATTTTACTAATAAAGTTTTCTGTATTGCCTATATTTTTTGCTAATTCATTTGGAAATTCAGCAGCTTCAATTGCACCTATGCTGCCAATGTTCCAAATTCCATTTTGTTGTATATTTAAACTGTTAATGTCAGGATCTACGTTATAGCTCCATGTGTCTAAATATAACCCAACAGATGAGTTTGAAGCGTTTTCATCAATACCAAGAGGTGAGAATAAAAAACCTCTAAAAGTCTTTATATCAGATTCTGTTAATGTCATTGCTCCATTTTTAGATATATATGCACCCTGCATTAGCTCAAAATTGCAATTAACAAAGGACATAGGTATATTTGAATAGAAAACAGGAAGCTTCTGATATCTTTTTTCGTTGTTGTCGCTCATGTCCTCAAAGCCCAGTCCATTATTTGACGCAAATAGCGAATTTTCTGCATTAAATCCAGAATGTGATGTGTTCTTTCCGGCGCCTCTAATTGTAATGTTATGATTAGTTACAATCCTACTGTTTGTAAGAGTCACGTCCTTTGCAGTATAAACGATAATGTGTCCATTTTCATTAATTATGGCAGCGTTGTCCGACTGAAAACCATTATTGCCATTTCCTAAAAGAATCTGACCGCCACTCATGTAAACACATTTGAGTGCTGAAAAATCCCCTGCTAAATTTAAATTTCCCCATGAAGTTTTATAGATATGTTTTAAATTTGGAAAGTTTCCGATAAGCTGTATGCCACCCCAGTTGTCAAGTCTTATTTCTTCAAGACTTTCATAATTTCCATTTAGTGTAAGACTTCCACCAGTTACTGTTAGACTTTTGGCATCCAGTGCCTCAGTTGGGTTTATCATTGATTTGTCATGTCCTGCTTCAATTATAACGGTTTTCTCTGATTGACCTACGGAAAACACTTGCTTGTTTTCTTCTTTTAAAGAATTTATATAATTAGGAACATAGTTTTGATTAAAATTTTCTTGAAAAACCCCGGCAGGAAGTTTCTCGTAAAATTTCCAATTTTCAGATACACTTTGCTCTCCAATAGGAATAAAATTACTCTTCTCCCCAAGCTCAAGTAAACTCTTAAGACCACTTTCATCATTATTTAGTCCTGAGCCCTGATAAAATATAGGAAGAACATTATTCCATTTTGTTGGATTTTCATAAACTGAAGTCAAAAACCCTGCACCAAAAGCACCAAATTTTTTTTCACTTTCCCGTGGCTCTTCTGAAATGACAGGTGAAATATCTGCCGAAACGTTTACATTCCATTCGGATTCAACAATAACAGGATTGTTAAATCGTACAAAATTTTCGGAAATATCCTCTTTTTGATATGTTACACAATCACCATCTTCAGCAATATCATATATATTTTGGAAAACATTATCATGAGGGAGAATCTCTTCATTTTCAATTTTTTTCTCAAATTCAAATGACTTAAGTCCATCTGACACCGTGTTTCCAGAAATTACAAAACCTGAAACAGAAGCATTTTTACCATTTAAATTCATACTACCATTTGTACGGATATCTCCTTGAACGGATAAATTATCGGCAACACTTTTTAAAGAGTTGTGTTCACCAAAAGCATACATTGTATAATCCCATGGGTTACTACTAGGTTCACGTTGTGTCTGATTTGAAACTAAAATTACAATAGCAACAGTTAGCGCAGCTGTTGATGCAAAAGCAGCACCTAAAATTAATTTAGTTTTTCCAGTTATTTTCATTTAAAATCCTCCATTTTTTATATCCAAAATTATTATAGATTACTAATTACTCCCTATGTTTCCAACCTTATTTCAATCAAAATAATGCCTATTACTACAATAGTGTAGTAAATGACAATTATTTTATTTTTATATTTAAACTTCTTATGATAAAAGATAGAACTAATTTAAGAAACCAATATATACAGTTCATCTTTTCTACTTAACTTAAGGTATTGCATACATACAATATATTATGTTATTTTTCGACAAATTTCAACAGAAATCGGATGAACGGTATTAAAAAAGGCATGAACTGCATAAAAATCTTTGATAAAATATTTAAACTTGATATATTTACAACTATAGTGATTTATACTGCATTTTATTAATTTTATGGTATATTAGCATATATATTGATTTATATTGCATTAAACAAATATATATGATATACTTATTATATATATTAACTTGAATCTATATGATAAGGATATTGACATTATGAGAGTAGCTATATGCGATGACGAAAAGTTCTTTTACATAGAACTAAATAAATATTTAAATAAATACTCTACGGAGAGAAAAGTTGACATTGTTAATTTTTACTTTTCGAATGGGCATGATCTTCTTGCGAGCAATTTAAATTTTGATTTAATTTTTATGGATTATAAAATGAAAGGTCTTAATGGTATAGAAACCGCTAAGCTTTTACGTGCTAAAAACAAATATGTTACAATTATCTTTTTAACAGGTTTTCCTGAGATGGTGTTTCAATCTTTCCATGTAAATACATTTAGATTCCTGACAAAGCCAATTCAAGAATCTAAATTGTTTAATGCTCTGGATGACTTTCTGAAAACAATTGATGAGGATTCCCTGTTAACCTTAAAAATCCATGACGGCATCCTTCGTATACAGCTTTCTGAACTAATATATGCAGAATCACAGGGTAAGCATACGTTACTGAGGACTACCGAGGGGCATTATGATTGTTTGCGTTACCTTCGTGAAATTGAAAATATGCTTCCTGAAAATAAGTTTTTTAGATGTCATCGTTCCTTTATTGTAAATTTTGAACATATAAAAAAGCATGACAATCAGAATATATATTTTGAAAATGGAGAGATAGCAAAAATCGGAAGAACTCAGCTTTCTTCGTTTAAAGACGGATTTCAAAACTATATTTTACGTTACAACGAAAAGGACTGGTGAAAATGACTACAGTTGTATCTTTAGTTTTATTTTTTACATCAGACATACTGATGCTTATAAATATTTTGCTTTTTAGCACCAGTTTTCATAGTACCAAATTAACAGATAGAAAATTTCAAGTTATATTTATATGCTTTATACATTTGATTTACGCTGTTGTATTTAAAACATACTATCATGAAGTTAATTCTTACATAACGTTTATTATGGTATTTTTATTTTATTTCAGATTCATGATTTTTCCTGCATTCTTAAACCCAAAGTTCACTATTTCATTTTTATATCTTTCATTATTTTTGTTAACTATACAATCTATAATAAAGAAAGCTTCTCTTTTGGTTCTAAGAAGCATCTTTATAGTCACTGATTTATCATTAATTGAAAACTTACCACCTCTTACCCTTCAGTTTGCTGTTTTCATAATATTGATTTTAATTTGCAGACAGAAAATATTGAAAAACTCAAAATTAGCATTAAGCTTGGTCTCCAAATCGACATGGACACTTATTCTAGCCTGCTTTTTTATTATGAGTGGTCTGATTACGCTGTTAGAAATGAATACAGCTAAAATATTGCTCCAAAAAGGCTTGTTTAAATTTATCCTTGTACTTTTTATACTTACACTCATTGTTATAATTGCGTCCCTTATGCTAAACAATATATTAAAAAATCATTATGCTAATAATACAAAAATTCTTGAAAATGAAATTAATAATCAAATCACCCATAAGAAACAACATGAGTCTTTTAAAAAAGAGTTTTATGCATTTAAACATGACTACGAAAACCAAATGCACTGTATAAGCTCGTTAATTATTGAAAATAAAAATAATGAAGCTGTATCCTATATCGATCAGCTCCATAAGATGCCACTGTTTAAAAAACAACAATTTGATACTGGGAATAGTATTGTCGATGCAATATTAAGTGATAAATATAGTATTGCTCAAAATCACGAAATTGCTTTTAGTTGCAAAGGATCT
>JAAZIT010000218.1 GCA_012800685.1 Clostridiales bacterium | reverse complement strand
TCTGTAGAAGGAGATGAATCATATGAGTGATGGTGCCATTTCTCAAGACGAAATTGATGCTTTATTATCAGGTGTAGATATAGGCGGGTTAGGTGTTTCCGGTGGTTCCTCATCAAAAAATACTGTAGCAAGTTTAGATTTATCATATATAGAAAAATTCAGTGCTGAAACCACAGCTACTTTCGCTTCCAGTTTAGAAACTATGACTGGATCTGAGTTTCAGGTAAATGCACCTTCTGTTGAAAATGTTGATAGAGATACAGTACTTAGAAAAGTACCAGAAATGGTTGTTACTGTAATTTCTGATTTTTCCGAAGGTTTAATTGGTGATCATCTTTTTTTAATGGCACCAGAATTTGCACAAAAATTAACTAGTCTAATTAATAAAGAAGAAAATGCTGAACTGGATGACATGGCTTTGTCTGTTATTTCAGAAATAGTATCTCAACATACAGGAACAGAAATAACTAATTTAAGTAAAACAGGAAAACTTAATGGTTTAGCCTGTAATCCTGCTGAGTCTGTACATGTTCCAAAAGCAATGGTTCGTTTTCCACCAGAAAACTTTGTATTGTTGTCTTATCCAGTATCTGTAGAGGGCGATTTATTTACCCTCTGGGAAGTAATTTCTTCAGAAGTTGCTTCTGGTATGATTTCTGCGTTAGGTGGTGGTTCATCAACAAATTCTCAACCTGTAATGCCTGATATGAATTCAGTGAATAACATGATGGGTGGCATGGATAAAAACCAAGGAATGGGAATGATGGGCGGAATGGCTCAACCTCAAATGGGTATGGGCAATATGGGCGGAATGAACATGAACCAAGGAATGGGAATGATGGGTGGAATGGCTCAGCCTCAAATGGGCGGTGGTATGCCAATGGGAATGAATATTCCTAATGTACAGTCATTACAGTATCCTACTTTACAACAGGGTATGAGTGGTTTCGAACAAGGTAATATTGGTCTTATCATGGACGTTTACATGGAAATGACCGTAGAGCTTGGACGAACAAAAAAACAAATAAAAGAAATTCTTGGTATGGGTGAAGGTACAATTATTGAGTTGGATAAACTTGCCGGTGAACCTGTTGATATTTTAGTTAATCATAAACCAATTGCAAAGGGAGAAGTTGTAGTTATTGATGAAAACTTCGGTGTTCGTGTAACTGAAATTTTGTCACCTATAGAAAGGGTTTCTGACTTGCATTAAAAAAGATGGGGTGGGGGTAATTACGAAAAAGTTTATAAGTACTCTATTGATAGTTTTTGTTAGTTTTGTTTGTATAGCTCAAGATACTAATCAAATAGAAAAAGTTAATACACTAAAAGAAACTGAAAATACATATTTGATAACTTCTGATACAGCTAATGAAGATTCTCCTTTACCAGAAAAAAAAGAAAGTACTGTGTGGCTTTTTGTTCGAATGGTTATTGTTTTAGCTTTTGTTATTGGTTGTATTTATGGTTTTAGCCTTTTACTAAAAAACGCAACAAAATCAAAAAATAGTAATGATCTTTACTTACGAAAAACAGCTCATTTACAACTTTCTCCAGGAAAATCTGTTCAAGTAATAACTCTTCAGAACAAAGCATATATTATTGGTGTTACGGATAATTCAATAAATGTTCTTGGTGAGGTTACTGATGAAGATTTAATTAATGCCATGAATATTAATGCGGATAAAGCTCCTCAGGGAAAGCCAAGAGATTTTGCTTCTATTTTGTCTGCTTTCAATACTGTCAATTCCAATACTCAAAATAATTTAAAAAAACAAAGAGAAAGATTACATTCAGCTTCTTTGTTAAACGATTTCGATGATAGGAAACAATAATATGAAAAAATGCTTTTTATTAGCTTTTATAATATTATTTGTAACATCTTCTTCTTTATTTGCTCAATCAACTTTTCCTTCTGGAAGCACTTCAGGTACTACTCAAATGAGTTCTTCTGTAAACAGGGTTGATATTCCTTTAGTAGATTTAAGTATACGTCAACCTGATACAAACGAAGAAGTTGCCTTTTCTGTTCAAGTAATGTTGTTGCTGACTATACTTAGTCTTGCTCCTAGTATTTTAATCTTAGTAACTTGTTTTTTAAGGTTTTCAATCGTTTTGGATTTTATTAAACGCGCTTTATCTTTACAACAAGTTCCACCTACCACAGTACTTAATGGTATTGCTTTATTCATGACTCTTTTTGTCATGTGGCCAACCTTTACTTCAATAT
>JAAZIT010000217.1 GCA_012800685.1 Clostridiales bacterium | reverse complement strand
AGACAAGGCATTAACTTCGCAGGCGGTTAAGAAGAAAATTAAAACTCCGATAAATCAGCCTCAACCAGTTAGTATACCTGAGAGTGAAAAAAATAGAGCTAATACAGTTGCATACTCACCCTCTGAAATGGCAGCCCTTATATCAAATAATCCTGAGTTAAAATATTTTTTCGACACTATTCAAACGGTTATGAAAAAACTGATTAACAATTCAGAGCAACGAGGTTTTATTTACATATATGAGTATTACGGCTTTGAGGTTGCTTCAATACTGTTGTTAGCAGACTATTGTGTGGATTTAGGTAAAGGTAGCATTGCATATATAAAATCTGTTGCAAAGGATTGGCACGAACGTGGTATTACAGCTTATATTGATGTTGAAAAAGAAATTATTAGACTAACTAAGCTTCATTCGTATGAAAGTAAGGTTTCTTCTGCCTTTGGTATTACAAACAAGCTCACTCCTAAACAAAAGACATTTATCCAAGATTGGCAATCAAAAAACATGCCAATTGATTTAGTTGAACTTGCTTACCAGAGATGTATGGATAATACTTCTAAGCTTGTTTTTAAGTATATAGATACAATTCTACAAAAATGGCATAGTGAGGGCGTTAAAACCATTGAACAGGCTGAAAGTCAGGGCAAGAAAAAGCGACCAATTAAAGATAAAGAGCATTCCTATGATATAAATGAAATAGACGATTTTCAAAAGAACTTTCTCTTAAAAGGGAAAGGATTAAAGCAAGGAGAGTGATGTAAATGCGATATAGTTTAAATGTTTATAACAGAGCAGAAAGCACATTAAATTTAAGAAGAATTAAAGCTAATGAGACGCACGATTTTAGACTTAAAAATATAAAAAAAGAAGCACCAGAAATTTCAAGGCTTAACGATTCTTTAAGGCAGACTACTGTCAAATTAACTCATGCTATTTTATCTGGTAAAGATAATAGTGCAAAGCTTGTTAATGAAATTCGTGAAAACAATCTAAAAACTCAGGACATGATCCACACACTTTTAGATCAATTTGGCTTTGGCCACGATTATCTTGATATGCCATTTACTTGTAAGAAATGTAGAGACACAGGTTATGTTGATGGTTATAGATGCAATTGTTTTAATGACCTCCTAAAAAAATATGCAGTTGAAGAATTAAATGCAAAAAGCAAGATTGTTCTTCATGATTTTAACGAATTTAGATTAAATTATTATCCAAATGATAGTAGAGATGGGATTTCTCCACGAGCTCAAATGCAGGCGATTTTTAACTACTGTACTAATTATACAAAGGGTTTTTCATTAGATTCACCCTCCATGATTTTTATTGGGGGTACCGGATTAGGAAAAACATTTCTTTCATCTGCAATAGCCAAAGACTTATCATTAAGAGGATTTTCAGTTATATTTGATAGTATCCAAAATATTTTAAGAGATATTGAAAACGAACATTTTGGTAGATCTGATGGTAACACAACAAATATAGTTCTTTCGGCTGATTTGCTTATCCTAGATGACCTAGGGTCGGAATTTTCAACATCATTTAACACTTCTGTACTATATCATATAATTAATGATAGAATTAATTCCAAAGCACCTACTATTATTTCAACAAATTATTCTAACAGTGAACTTAACCAAAAGTATGATGAAAGAATAATTTCTCGAATATCTTCTTTCTACCCAATGAATTTTCTTGGAAGAGATATTAGACAACTCATTTTAAAGGGAAAGTAATAGTCCCAAAATCTAAGTAATATCTAAAAATTCAAGCCACTCAATTATTGAGTGGCTTGTTTTATTTTATTCTATAATAACTTTGTGGAAAATCTTCTTTCCTTTTTTAATTACAACAGAACTAGTTATTTCAATTAATGCATTCGGATCAGTGATTTTCTTATCATCTACTGAAATTCCGCCTTGTACCACAAGTCTCCTGCCCTCTGATTTTGACGGAACTAATGATACTCTTACCAAAAGATCGAGAATATCCATTTTACTGTCAGCAAGTTCAGATGCTGAAATTGTTGTTGATGGCATATCATCGTTTGAGCCAGAACCAGTAAATACTGCCTTTGAAGTCTCATCAGCTTTTTTTGCCTCTTCCTCGCCATGAATCATTTTGGTTAACTCAAAAGCTAGACGCTCCTTAGCCTTGTTAAACTGAGCCCCCTCCATAGTTCTTTCCATTTCTTCAATCTCACTAACTGGAACAAAAGTAAGAAGCTTTAGACACTTAATAACATCGCTGTCTGCAACATTTCTCCAGTATTGGTAGAACTCGTATGGCGAGGTCTTTTCAGCATCTAGCCAAACAGCTCCCTTAACGGTTTTACCCATTTTTTGACCCTCGGAGTTTAGTAATAGTGTAATTGTCATTGCATGAGCGTCTTTTCCTAGTTTTCTTCTGATAAGCTCTGTACCAGCAAGCATATTGCTCCATTGGTCGTCCCCACCAAACTGCATATTACAACCATATCTTCTAAATAGCTCTAGGAAGTCGTAGCTCTGCATAATCATATAGTTAAATTCTAAGAAGCTAAGCCCCTTTTCCATTCTTTGCTTGTAGCACTCAGCGGCAAGCATTCTGTTAACTGTAAAGTGTGGGCCAACCTCTCTCAATAGTTCGATGTAATTAAGCTTTGTTAACCATTCAGCGTTGTTAACAACAATAGCTTTTCCTTCTGAAAAGTCAATAAACTTGCTCATTTGCTCAATAAAGCAATCAACGTTATGCTGAATTGTTTCAACTGTCATCATCGAACGCATATCAGATTTGCCTGATGGATCGCCAATCATTCCAGTCCCTCCACCAAGTAAAACTATCGGCTTGTTTCCAACCATTTGTAGTCTTTTCATAAGACAAAGCGCCATAAAGTGACCAACATGCAAACTATCTGCTGTTGGATCAAAGCCAATGTAGAAAACAGCTTTTCCATCATTAACCATAGTTTTAATTTCTTCCTCGTTTGTAACCTGTGCAATAAGTCCACGAGCTATAAGCTCATCATATAATTTCATAAATTTACTCCTAAATATAATTTTTTAACTTGTTTCTAAAATTATTTAATCATGTGTTATAATAATACACCATATTCGATGAAATTTACAATTGCAAATTTCACGGATACCAACCCCTTTTGTATAAGATATTAATATAGTCAGAAAACAAAAAATCCTCTGACAAATAATTGTCAGAGGACGAAATAACAAGGTTATTCGTGGTACCACCTCAATTTACAGGAAGATCCTGCCTCATTGGCATTGTAACGTATGCAAACGGGAGTCCTTACTAAAATTCAGGAAACCAGCTCAGAGATGTATTCGCATTAGCTCTGTTGTTTTCTCACACCACCCGAAAACTCTCTTAAAACAGCTACTTAAGCTACTTGTTCTCATCATTGCTTTTAAACTTTTTAAATGATAACACATTTATTAAATGATGTCAAGTGCTACTTAAAAAATAATTAAATTACAACTATACTGAAATCTATTTAATTTAAAGTTAAAGCCTTTATAATTTATAATAAAACATAAAACTGATTTACAAATTTTCATTT
>JAAZIT010000216.1 GCA_012800685.1 Clostridiales bacterium | reverse complement strand
AGCATAAGCATTTCTATAATTTATGCGATTACCTTAAAAAAGGTGATTTATTAGTGCTTAATGATTCTAGGGTTTTACCAGCTAGAATTTACGGAGAAAAAATAGATAATGGAACATTTATTGAATTCCTTTTGCTTCAACAGATTGAAAACAATGTTTGGGAAATACTTTGTAAGCCAGGTAAGAAAGCAAAGGTAGGTACAAGATTTTCCTTTGGACATGGAAAGCTTGTTGCTGAAATAATTGACATAAAGGAAGACGGCAATAGAATTGCTAGATTCGAATGTAATGGAAGTATTTTTGCCACACTTGATGAGATAGGACAGATGCCTTTACCACCTTATATTACTGAAAAGCTTAAGGACAAGGAGAGATATCAAACTGTTTATTCTCGAGAGGTGGGTTCTTCAGCAGCCCCAACTGCTGGATTGCATTTTACAAGTGATATGCTTGAAAATCTAAAACAAAAGGGAATTAACATAGCTTATGTAACCTTACATGTTGGTTTAGGCACTTTTCGCCCTGTAAAAGAAGAAATGGTTTTAGACCATAAAATGCATAGCGAGCATTATGAAATCCCACAGAAAACCGCTGATTTAATTAATTTAACAAAGAAAAATGGTGGTAGGGTTATAGCGGTTGGAACAACTTCTTGTCGAACTTTAGAAAGTGCTGCAACTTTTAATAATGAAATTAAAGCCTGCGAAGGATATACTGAGATATTCATTTACCCTGGTTACGAATTCAAAGTATTAGACGGACTAATAACAAACTTTCATTTACCAGAAAGTACTTTAATAATGCTTGTATCTGCATTTATGGGTTATGAAAACACAATGAATATATATAAAATTGCAGTTGAAGAAAAATACAGATTTTTTAGCTTTGGGGACAGTATGGCTATTTTTTAAGAATTATAATAGTTTACCATTTGCTATGCTATTTATGCTAGCAAATGGTTTACTTTTCTATATAAGTATGTTAGAATAATTGTTTAGTCTAAAAAAATTCTAGGAGTATATAATGTTTAAACTATTAAAGCAAGAGGGCAATGCAAGAAGAGGGGAATTTGTGACTCCTCACGGTGTAATACAAACACCAGTTTTTATGAATGTTGGAACTTCAGCAGCCATAAAAGGCGGTATATCTTCAATTGATTTAAACGACCGTTTAAAAACACAGGTTGAGCTTTGTAACACCTATCATCTACACGTTCGACCAGGTGACAATATAATTAATAAAATGGGTGGTCTTCATAAGTTTATGAACTGGCATAAGCCTATTTTAACTGATAGTGGTGGATTTCAGGTATTTTCCCTTGCAAAGCTACGTAGAATTAAGGAAGAAGGCGTGTACTTTAATTCTCACGTTGATGGGCGTAAAATTTTTATGGGTCCAGAAGAAAGTATGCAAATTCAGTCAAATCTAGCTTCTACAATTGCTATGGCTTTTGACGAGTGCGTTGAAAATCCAGCAGAACACAGTTATTCTAAATTAAGCTGTGATAGAACCACAAGGTGGCTAAAGCGTTGTATTAACGAGACGAATCGTCTAAATTTATTAGAAGATACCATTAATAAAAAACAAATGTTATTTGGTATTAATCAAGGCTGTACATATGATGATTTAAGAATTGAGCATATGAAGGAGATTAGCGAGCTTAATTTAGATGGCTTTGCTATTGGCGGACTTGCAGTTGGTGAGCCTATACCTATTATGTATCATGTAATTGAACAGGTTGAGCCATTTATGCCAAAGGATAAGCCACGTTATCTTATGGGCGTTGGTACACCTAGTAATCTTATAGAGTCAGTTTATCGTGGAATTGATTTTTTTGACTGTGTAATGCCGAGCAGGAATGCAAGACACGCAACTATTTTCACTTGGAATGGAATTATGCACGCAACAAACAAAAAGTATGAGATTGATGATCGTCCACTTGATGTTGAATGTGATTGTCCTACCTGTAAAAACTTTTCTCGTGCCTATATTCGTCATTTGTTTAAATCAAATGAACAGCTTGCAGGACGTCTTTCTGTTGAACATAATTTATATTTTTACAACACACTAATGGAAAAAATAAGAGATGCTCTTGATAATGGTACATTTGAACAGTTTAGAAAAAGGTATTCATCACTTTTAGAATCAAAGCTTAATGATTAATAAGCTATTATTGGTTAGGAGTTATTATTGAATGGGTATAGTTGAATTATTATTTCTTGCGATAGGCTTATCAATGGACGCTTTTGCTGTTTCTATTGCCAACGGATTATCAAAGAAAAATATAAATGCAATGTGGACTATAGGAATTGGTGCTTGTTTCGGTCTCTTTCAAGGAGTCATGCCAGTAATCGGTTATGCCCTAGGAAGTTCGTTTGCAAAGTATATAACAAGCGTTGACCACATTATTGCAATAGTTTTATTAGGCTACATAGGTGGAAAAATGATATATGATGGAATTAAATTTGATGAAGATGATATTAATCAGGATTCTAACAAATTATCATTTGGACAACTAATGGTACAGGGTGTTGCAACTAGTATAGATGCTTTGGCTGTTGGGATTAGTTTAGCGGCTTTAAAGGTTGATATTGTTGCGTCAGCTTCATTTATATGTATAGTAACCTTTATTTTTAGTGTTTTTGGTGTTTTAATAGGTAAAAGATTCGGAAGTAAGCTTAGCAATAAGGCACAAATATTAGGTGGACTTATTCTTGTTGGAATTGGTTTAAAAATATTTATTGAGCATGCTTTTCTTGGTGGTTAGTTTCCAGTATAAATATATTTAACACTTTTACACTTTAAAGTATCAAATAGTTAAAATATTTTCTCAAAAATAACACACCGTGTTAATAAAAACGTAATATTGTATTGGTAAACTTAAAGGATAATATGAAATGAGATAAAATTAATGGTAAAACTTGTTATTTTTGATTTAGATGGAACTATTATAGATTCCATTTATGATTTAGCTGATTCAGTGAATGTCATTTTAGCTAAATATAATTTAGAGACCCATGATACTGAAAAGTATTATCACTTTGTTGGTGACGGCACTCTAAAGCTTATAGAAAGAGCTGTTTCATCTAAGTATAAAAACGATGATTTAGTTAATAAAATCCATAATGATTTTTTAGATT
>JAAZIT010000215.1 GCA_012800685.1 Clostridiales bacterium | reverse complement strand
TTGATTAAATGGGGAGGTTGATTATGTCAACTTTATTAGAATACAAATGTCCTAGCTGTGGAGGGGCATTAAGCTTTGATAGCTCAATCCAAAAAATGAAATGTCCTTATTGCGACACTGAATTTGATATGGACACATTAAAATCCTATGATGACGCACTTAGCAAAGAACCCGAAACCCTAGAATGGGATAACCAAGAACCAGAACAGTGGGATGTTCCAGAGGGACTGGTCGGTTATAGCTGTGAGTCATGTGGTGGACAGATTATTTCAGATATAAATACTATTGCAACTAATTGCCCTTATTGCGAAAACAAGGTTGTTATGACAGGCAATGTTTCAGGAATGTTAAAGCCTAACTATGTTATTCCATTTAAGCTTGACAAGGAATCGGCGATAAAAGCATTTGGTGATCATTTAAATAAGAAAAGACTTTTACCAAAATTATTTAAAAAAGATACTCACATTGAGGAAATTAAGGGCATATATGTTCCATTTTGGTTATTCGATTGCCACACCGATTCCGATATTAATTATAAGGCTACTAAAGTTAGTACATGGACATCTGGAAGTTATCGCTACAAACAAACAAGCCACTATCTTGTATCGAGATCTGGAGTTGTTGATTTTCAGAGAATTCCTGTTGATGGTTCAAAGAAAATGGATGATGACTTAATGGATTCTATTGAACCATACAATTATAATGAAATGATTGATTTTCAAACAGCCTATTTAGCTGGATATATGGCTGATAAATATGATGTAACAGCCTATGATAACAAGGATCGTGTTAATGAGCGAATTAAATCCAGTACTGTTGATAGATTTAGAAGTACTGTCGTAGGATATACCACCTGTGTAACCAGAGATACAAATATAAAAATCTCAAATAGTGCTATTAGATATGCCCTATTGCCAGTTTGGCTTTTAAACACAACATATCACGGTCAAAAATATACCTTTGCCATGAATGGTCAAACCGGAAAATTTGTTGGAAACTTACCTATGGACAAGGGTGCTTTCGTACGTTGGTTTGGTGGAACTTTTATTGTCGCAGCTGCAATTACTTCAATTATTGCATTATTTTTGTAAAGGTGGTGCAATATGATGATTAAAATAAAAAAAATCAGTGTTATATTAATTACAGCAATTTTGTGTCTATTATTTACAGCTACTGCTAGTGCAGATGTTGATATTGACATATATCCTACAAGTGATTTGTTAATTGATGATTACAATCTTCTTACTTCTAGTGAGTTTTATTCTGTTGAAGAGGAGCTAGAAAGAATTAGCGACTTACAAAAAGACTTTGACGTAATGGTTGTTATAATTGACTCTCTTCAGGGTAACGACCCCAAATCACTAGCAAAAAACATAATTGATACTCACGTTGAAGCAGAAAATAAAAAAGGCGGAATCGTTTTACTCCTTGCCATGGAAGATAGAGACTATGCTCTACACATTAATGGAACAGGTTATGATTATATTACTGATGAATACGGTCTTGATGTTGTTGAAAAAAAGGTCGTTCCAATTCTTGAAAAAGACAATTTTGAAAAAGCCTTTTTAAAATTTGCAACTCTTTCGGATAAATTTGTTACAGAAGCAAAAGACGGAAAGGCTTATAGTTCAACTCACAGGTATATAGAATTTTCAGATTTTACTGACAATATACTTATTGCTGTAATAGTTGGTGCAGTGGCTGCAATTATTATTACAATGCCAATGGTGTCAAAGCTTAAATCCGTTAAACCACAAAAAGCCGCAGCAAATTACATAAAGGAAGATACCTTCTCCATAACTAATCAGCAGGATTTATTTTTGTTTCAAAATGTTACTAAAACAAAGATTGAAACCAGTAGCTCAGGCGGAGGCGGTCGTTCTGGTGGTGGCGGTGGCGGAAGAAGCGGAAAATTCTAAAAGTTTTTTAAGTTGGTGTAAATATGCTTTCGACCTCTAACCCATTCTTTGGATTTCTAATTTCATTTGGTCTAAACCTTTTTCTAAACCCAATACTAGGAATTATTAGCTTAATACTTTTAATTTTGCA
>JAAZIT010000214.1 GCA_012800685.1 Clostridiales bacterium | reverse complement strand
CAGTTTAGAAGGGGAATTTTTATGTCTGGAAAGAAAATGATTTTTAGTGGAATTCAGCCCACTGGTACATTTACACTTGGGAACTACATTGGAGCAATAAGAAACTGGGGTCCTTTACAGGATGAATTTAATTGCATTTATTCAATTGTTGACCTGCATTCAATAACTGTGGCACAAGATCCAGTTGAACTTAGAAAAAACTCATTAAGGGCTTATGCACTTTTATTAGCTTGTGGAATTGACCCTAAGAAATCAATTGCATTTTTTCAAAGCCACAACAAGTTTCATGCAGAGCTAAATTGGGTACTTGCTTGCAACACACAATTTGGGGAGCTTTCAAGAATGACACAGTTTAAGGATAAGTCTGCTAGACACGCTGATAATGTCAATGCTGGACTTTTTACTTACCCTGTTTTAATGGCTGCTGATATTTTAGCTTATAATGCCTCTCTAGTTCCTATTGGTGGCGACCAAAAGCAGCATTTAGAGCTAGCTAGAAATATTGCACAGCGTTTTAACCAAAGATATGGTGACTTTTTTACAGTGCCAGAGCCTTACATTGCACCATTGGGAGCAAAAGTAATGTCACTTCAAGACCCTACTAAAAAAATGTCAAAATCAGATGAAAATCCTAACTCTTGTATCCTAATTCTTGATGAAAAGGACACCATTGTTAGAAAATTTAAAAGAGCTGTTACAGATAGCGATGCTGAGGTTAGTTTTGCTGATGGAAAAGATGGAATAAATAACTTAATGACAATTTATTCTTGTTTTACAGGAAAGAAATTTGATGAAATTCAAAATGAATTTTCAGGAAAAGGCTATGGTGATTTTAAGCTTGCTGTTGGTGAAACTGTTGCTGATGCTTTAGAGCCAGTAAGAACTGAATTTGCAAGACTTATGAACGATAAAGCATATCTAAAAGAGTGCTATATGGACGGTGCAATGAGAGCAACAAAAATAACTCAAAAGACGATTACAAAAATATATAGAAAAGTTGGATTTGTGGACGCAAGGTAATTAGTGTTTTGAACGTGGAGGGATGGATTGAAAGTGAAGGGTGCTTTTATTAAAGATACTTTTAGAGAAATTAAAAATTCCTTTGGTCGTTTTCTGTCTATTTTTGCAATTATAGCCTTAGGCTGTGGCTTTTTTTCAGGAATTAAAGTAACAATGTCGGATATGCAAGATTCGGCAGCTGATTATTTTGTAGAAAACAATCTAATGGATTTAAAGCTAGTTTCAACTTATGGTGTTAAGTCAGATGAAATTTCTGCTATAAAGAAAATCGATAATGTTGAAGGTGTTATGGCTGCATACTCTAAGGACGTATTTTGTGAAAATAATGGTGAAAATGATATTATAAAAGTCATGTCATTTAATGATGGTTTTTCAAAAGACGATACTGATTATATGAATCATCCTGTTGTTGTTGAGGGACGGTTGCCTAAAAGAGCTGGTGAGTGTGTTGTTGACGATAAGTTTAAATCCGATAAAAACTATGCTATTGGTAAAAAAATAACCTTGCTAACCCCAGATGAAAATGAAGACCTAAAGGATACACTTGTAAGCCAGACATATGAGATTGTTGGAATTGTGACCTCGCCACTTCATATTGGTTACGAACGAGATAAGACTAATGTTGGTACAGGAAATGTAAGCGGTTTTATCCTCGTTTTAGAAACTGATTTTGTAAATGATTTTTATTCAGAGATTTTTGTTTCATTTAAAAACCTTGATGAAAAACCTTTTTCTGATGAATATTTAGATAAACTAAATGAAAAGAAAACCGAAGTAATTAACGCATTTAATTCTAGTGTCGATGACAGATATAATAAAATATTATCAGATAGCAATGCTCAAATTGATTTAGCCAAGGGTTCAATTGCAACCTTAGAGGATTTTATAAATAGCGATCTAGAACAGCTTCAACAATTAAAGCAAGGTGCTGAGGATAAAATTGTTGAGTTAAATAACAAAATATCTAAGGCTAATGATAATAATAAGGTTTTGCTAAATACAGAGCTAGCTCAAACCAAAAGCAAGCTTGAGCAGGTCGACACTATGATTTATGCAAAAACAACCAATGATGTTGAGATTATAAATGGATTTGCAACTCAACTAATTGAAGCTAAAGAGCAGCTTAGTGAAGCTGAATTGGCACTAGAGGAAATTAACCCCCCTCAAACCTATGAGTCTAATAGGTATTCATCTGATGATTATGGTTCGTTTATTGGAGACAGTGAAAAGGTTGATTCAATTGCTAAGGTCTTTCCAGTATTCTTTATTCTAGTTGCGGCACTTGTTTGTCTAACAACTATGACAAGAATGATTGAGGAGCAAAGAATACAAATTGGAACATATAAGGCTCTTGGTTATTCGCCAATGAAAATTATGTCAAAGTACTTGGTGTACGCATTAGTGGCCTCTGTTTTAGGAAGTCTAATTGGTACGGCACTAGGTTTATATATTTTGCCAAAGGTTATATATAGCTGTTATAAAATTCTCTATAACATTCCTGAAATAAATACGCCTTTTAAAATCAATTATGCCCTTGCTTGTATGGCGGTTTCAGTTATTTGTACAGGTGGAGCAGTAGCATTTTCTTGCTATAAAGAGCTATTATCCCAGCCCGCTCAATTAATGAGACCTAGAGCACCTAAAAAGGGTAAGCGAGTTATACTTGAAAAGGTTAAAATTATTTGGAATAGATTAGATTTTCTAGCTAAAGTAACAGTGAGAAATCTTTTAAGATATAAAAAGAGATTTTTTATGACTATAATAGGGGTAGCGGGTTGTACAGCACTGATTCTTACTGGTTTAGGACTTAAATACTCAATTACATCTATTATAGATTTAGAATTTAAAAATGTATTTGTGTATGATGGAATTGTCGCTATGAATGTCGAGAATTTTAGTAGTGATGAGGCATATAGCATTGTAACAAATAACAATAACATTGTGAAAAGCCTTGAAACCTATCAGACAAGTGCTGAAGCTAGTGCAAATGATGAAAATCAAGCAATTTCAAT
>JAAZIT010000213.1 GCA_012800685.1 Clostridiales bacterium | reverse complement strand
TACAAGCCTGTTGTTATAGGAGCTGGCGAAGCTAACGAAAAAGCTTTTACATATAGATTCGGGGGTCCGACCTGTCTAGCAGGAGATGTAATTGGAGATTATTCATTTGACAAACCTTTAGAAGTTGGGGATAAATTAGTATTTTGCGACATGGCTATCTATACAATGGTAAAAAATAACACATTTAATGGAATGCCACTTCCTTGGATTTATCTTGCTAATTATGACAAAACAAATCAGACTAAGCTAATTACTGTTTTTGGATATGAGGATTTTAAGGGCAGGCTTTAAAATAGTTTTATTACATATCCAACTATTTTGTTATTTACTTACATAACACACTTTTAATTTATAGTAAAGCTTAACTATTGTTTGTTGGATTTTTCTTAACTAGATAATTTTTCAAGAAAATATATAGTCAATATACACTTAGCCTATTGACATAATCTGAATTATGGCTTAAAATGAGTGTGTATAGGTATAAGATATATTAGAAGATAGAGGTGTGGTAATGAAAATTTCAACTAAAGGCAGGTATGCGCTTAGGTTAATGCTTGATTTAGCAATACATGGAAATGGAGAACATATCCCTATAAAAACTATTGCTGAAAGACAGGGGATTTCTGGGAAGTATTTAGAACAGATAATTACGATTTTAAGCCGTGCTGGATATGTTAGATCAATTAGAGGCGCAGCAGGTGGATATAAACTGGCTTATGAGCCATCACATTACACAGTTGGTATGATACTTAGGCTAACGGAGGGCAATTTAGCTCCAGTGGCTTGCCTAGAAACAGATGAAAATTTTTGTGACAGAAAAGATTATTGTCCTACACTTATGGTTTGGGACAGGCTTGCAGAAGCAATAGATGGGGTTGTTGATTCAATAACCTTAGAAGATCTGCTTGACAATTACAATAATATTTCAAAAGAAGATAAATAAACTATAAAAGGTGTTGCTATATGCAATGCCTTTTTATAATTATCACTCAGTTACCCATACCTAATGGAGAGGTTACTAGCAACTGGTAACTTAATGGAAACTATTTATAGGCAACATAAAAAAGAACCTTCTAAAATTTAGAAGGTTCATTGTAATTATATATTGTAAGGTAAATATTTTTAATTATTCCACAGCCTTAAATGCTTCTTGGAGGTCAAAGATAAGGTCGTCAATATGCTCTGTACCAACTGAAAGACGTACAGTGTTTGGCTTAATACCTTGTTCCTCAAGTTCTTCTAGGCTTAACTGAGAGTGGGTTGTTGTTGCTGGGTGAATAACAAGTGATTTAACATCAGCAACGTTTGCAAGGAGGCTGAAAATTTCTAGGCTGTCGATAAATTTCTTAGCTTTATCAGAATCCCCTTTAATCTCAAATGTAAAGATTGAGCCAGCGCCATTAGGGAAGTATTCATCATAAAGTGCTTTATATCCATTTTCTTCAAGTGATGGGTGATTAACCTTTTCAACCTGTGGGTGATTTTTAAGAAAATTAACAATTTTTATAGCGTTTTCAACATGTCTTTCAACTCTTAATGATAAAGTTTCAAGCCCCTGTAATAGTAGGAAAGCGTTAAATGGTGAAAGGGTTGAACCTGTATCACGAAGCAAAACTGCTCTAATTTTTGTAATGTAAGCAGCAGGACCGCAAGCCTTTGTAAATGAGATTCCATGATAACTTGGGTTTGGCTCAACTAAAGATGGGAATTTTCCGCTTGCTTCCCAATCAAAGTTTCCACTGTCAACAATTACACCACCGAGAGTTGTTCCGTGTCCACCAATAAACTTTGTAGCTGAATGAACAACTATGTCTGCACCATATTCAAATGGTCGCAATAGGAATGGTGTTGCAAATGTGTTGTCAATCACAAGTGGGATTTTATGGCTATGTGCAATATCAGCAATTTTCTTAATGTCTATTATATTTGAGTTGGGATTACCTAGAGTCTCTATAAAAATTGCTTTTGTATTTGGTTTAATTAGTCTCTCGAAATCCCCCTCAACCTCTGGATCGGCAAAATCTGTAGAAATTCCATAGTCCTTTAAGGTGTGTGCAAGAAGATTGTATGTACCACCGTATATTGTTTTTGCTGCAACAATATGGTCCCCTGCAAAAGCAAGGTTTTGAAGTGCATAGGTAACTGCTGCCGCTCCTGATGCTACTGCTAAAGCGGCTACGCCACCCTCAAGAGCTGCAATACGTTCTTCAAAAACGGACTGGGTTGGGTTTGTTAAACGACCGTAAATATTTCCTGCGTCTGAAAGTCCAAATCTTGCTGCTGCGTGGTCGGAATTGTTAAACACATAAGCAGTTGTTTGGTATATTGGAACAGCTCTTGCTCCTGTTGCTGGGTCTGGATTTTCTTGTCCTATATGAATCTGTTTAGTTTCAAATTTAAATTCTCTATTTGTATTTGACATGATAATTTCCTCATTTCTAATTTTAAGTTTGATATATAGAATTTAGTGGCATACTATAAGTAGTTATAGTAACGTACTACTTATAGATGCCTTTATGATAGTTATAAGTTAAAGGTTGCTGGTTATAATTTAATCAACTATAGTTAACATCTGATAATTGATAGCGGTTATTAAATTAACAGTACATTCGACACATTCGGGATTTTAAGTTTGTTGGCTGTGTATACATTCGTGTGAAATGCAGATTTTTTCTGTTAGTCATAAAGCATAGCCCTCCAAAATTTAATATTCGACAAAACATATATGATAACTAGGAATTGCCTTAAATGTATGGTATCACATATAGGCTTAGTTGTCAATAGAAAAAATAATTTTTGTAATATTAAACAAATTTTTCAATAGATGTTGACAAAAATTTGAAAATACTTTATAATAAATGTATGTATAGAGGAGGACACCCATAACAAAAAACGGTATACATATTAAAATTTAATAGGTTGCAAAGGGGGAGATACCCATAGAAAAAAACGTAATTGTAACAGACGAAAATGGAAATCAAATAGGAGTCACCTATCCCAAGAGGGCAAAGGGACTTATAAAAAACGGTCGGGCAGAGTTTGTCAGCGACTGTGAAATTCGTCTGAGAAACGCATTTTGTCCGACAAATTTAATTTTGGAGGATAATACTATGAATAAAATATATTTTGACCCTAGAGAATGGTTTGAATTAAAAGATAACACTGAATCAGTTGCTTCAAGAACTTTTATAACAGGTTTTGAAGGAAAGCTAATTGAAGCGTACACATTAGGCGATTGGCGTTTTCACTGGAGCGAGATTATCTCAAAATCTATGGAGCTTGAGGCGGGTAAAGAATATGTCTTTACGTTTTGGCTAAATGGTGGCGAAAATGACCAATCCAATGAAGTGTGTGATTTTAGAATACTTTTTTCTGATAATGAAACAGAGCTATATAATCGTGACACCGAATATATTTTTAAACTAAACAGGGATTATATTAAACCTGTTAAGAAATTTGCAGGGTGGGAGCTTTATGAAATTCCATTTACTGCTGTAAATAAAAAATTTACAAGGCTTAAATTTGTTCAAATGAGTGCACCGTTAATGATTATGCCAGCTAAGGATTTAGAGTTTTATAAGGATTATGTTGATACAGTTGATGAATTTGAGGGTATAAGACCTCAGAGGAACAATAATGTTTTTTCAGATGGTTGGCCAATAGATACATGGTATTCAACAAAACGTCTTAAATCAGGTGGAAACAGTACTAATAATAACAATTTCAACAGAAACTCAAACAATGATTTTGGTTTTATAGGAAATAAATTTAACGGTAATGCTTTTAACAACGGTTTTGTAGATAATGGTGATTACGAAGAGTTGGATGATCAGATTGATGATTTGGACGATCGCATTAATAGTTTTGAGGATCGCATTAATAGTTTTGAGGATCGCTTTTCTAGTTTAGAAGATAGAATTAATGATATGCAAACTCAAATAATGGAAGCGATAAAGCCGTAATACACAAATAACCACGAATAAAACTTAATAAGAGATTTACAATTGTTTTTAACAAGTGAATCAGAGGAGCATAAAATGAAAAGCATACTATTTAACATTACCGACTGGCATGTTGATGAGCAGGTTCCAAATTCCGTAGCTATAATTAAAACAGTTAAGGGATTTGACGGTGAAGATGTTCTGTCATGGCAGTTAGGTGATTGGAACTGGAATTGGACAACTCTAACATCTAAAAAGGAGCTTAAGCCTAATACTGATTATATTTTCACATTTTGGCTTAATGGTGGGGAAAATGACCGTAGCGATGAGGTTTGTTATCTTGAAATCTTTGGTGATGATTGGGATCAACGCAGTACCTATAAGCTAAACAGGGATTTTATTCTTCCAACACTAATTAAAAATGGTTGGTATTTGTTCTCAATACCATTTACAACTGGTAGCGAGCTTAAAACAACAATGAGATTTGGTGTTTCTGGTGCAGTTGCAACTATTGCTCCTGCAAAAGAAGTTGTTGAATACGAGGATTTAGAGGGCGACGATGATAATTATGACAAGCCACAAAGATCTAATGTTGTGTTTGACAAGGGCTGGCCAGATGACATAAAAAATAGAACTTTTTTTGATGTTATGAAAGAAAAAATGGCTCCACACAAGAAAAAGATTGTTAATAGTGTGAAAATAGCCGGTACAGTTTTAGCTGTAATTGTTATTTTTAAGAAGATATTTAAAAAGAAGAAAAAGAAATAGTATTTTGCAGTTAGCCATTAACTATAGTGATTGGTGATTAGTCGTTAAAAATTAGTAACTACAAGAGATAAAATTTATTCTAAAAAACCTAGATGTATTACTACATCTAGGTTTTTGATTTGTAATTTATAGTTTTGACTGAAATTATATAATTTGCCATGCTAGACTTAGCTGATTAGTAAATTAGTTGATTATTTAACAAGCATTGCTTACCCTTAATTTAGGCAATTTATTTTTGGATTTTAACTAAATATATTTCTAGCTAAACTATAAATAATATTTTTAGTATACTTAAGCTTTGCTTAGAAGTTTTTATAAAGAATATAATAAAACAATTAACGAAAAAACATACTACCATTTTTAGCTGTGAAATAGGGCTGTAAATAATATATTTTCGGTAAACTTGGGTTTTATTCCAGTTTACGAGTAGGGAATGCTAAAATACTTACCGATAAAACTATATTACCATATTTTTAGCTAGGCTATGGGTTATAAATAATATATTCTCCATACTTGAGCTTTGCATTTAAATTTGTATTAAGAAAATAACTTAATAATTACTAAAATAATTCTAATACCATTAATTTAATAATTCTTATTTGCGTAAACAGAAGTTACACCTAAATATTCCTCAAGGCACAAACCTGCATTGGTAATAGCTTTTGCATTATCAACTCCAACATATCTAATGTGCCATGGCTCAAATTTATATCCTGTTACACTTTGCTTATCCTTAGGGTATCTTATAATAAACCCATATTCGGCACAGTGCTGGTCAAGCCATTTTTGTTCAGGAGTCCCATAAAATGAGTCAGATGGACTGTTTACATCAATAGCCATTCCTGTTTGGTGTTCAGAAAAGCCTGGTCGTGCTGAATATTCCTCCACATCAGTTTGAGATGAATTTGGTCTATTTAAATAGCTCTCAAAAAGAGTTTTCTGTCTCTCATATGATCTATATCCAGATGCAACCCACAAGCTAATACCATTAGCTTTAGCTGCGGCTTTCATTTTGTTAAATGCAGCTTGGGTTTCGGCGGTTAAACCACCATTCCTATTATAACTTTTAGGAAGCCCATAGGTTTTGTTTACAATTAATATTCCCCCAATATAGGTTTCGGTATTTGTTTCGTTTGGTGGAATTGTTGTTACAGGTCCTGTGACAGTTATGGTTGACTCGGCGTATATGCTTGGGTTGTTAATAGATGTTGCACGTATTTTACAAGTTCCCTTTGAAACACCCTTTATTGTTGCAGTGCTGTCTCCACTGCCCCAAACAGCTGCAACGCTAGGGTCTGAGGTTGTCCACTTTATATTTTTATCTAGGGCAGAGTCTGGAAGAACCTTTGCGGAAATAGTAGTAGTCTTTCCAACTCGTATTTCTGTTGACACAAAGCTTAAGTTAATGCTTTTAACTTTTTCGCTTACTGTAATTTTCATAGTAGCTGTTTTATTTGTAAGAGTATGGGTTGCGGTAAGGGTTGCAGTTCCAGTAGATAATCCAGTTATCTTTCCATCTTTGATTTCTGCAATATTTTCTGGTGTAATAGAAAGGGTATAGCTTTTGTCTGAGGTATCCTCAGGGGATAGAAGTACAGTTGGAGTAAAGCTCTCGCCTACTTCTATACTTGCCGAATCTGAGCTAAAGGCTATATTTTCAAGCTGGCTTATTATTTCAACATTTATTTCTTTTGATGACTGAGTTTCTTCATCGAAAATTTTTATTGTGGTTTTTCCACCCTTAACACCTGTGATTAAGCCCTCCGAATCCACCTGTGCAATGCTTGTGTCAGATGATGAATACTTAATAAAAGCCTTTGCGTTTCCACTTTCGGTAATGGTGGCATTGATTTTATGGGTTTGT
>JAAZIT010000212.1 GCA_012800685.1 Clostridiales bacterium | reverse complement strand
TGCACAGATGGCAGGAGAGGGCGAAAGCGGTGGTTTTTTACAAGTATCAGGGCTTATATATGAAATTGATACAAAAATACCAACATCAGTTGTACAAGATGAAAAGGGACTATTTGTTAATGTTAGCGGAGAATATAGAGTTAAGAATGTTATGGTTGGGGATCAGCCACTTGATTTGAAAAAGACATATAAGCTTGCGTCACATAACTATCTTTTGAAAAATGGGGGAGACGGCTATACAATGTTTATGGATAACAAAATTCTTTTAGATGAATTTAAGCTTGACTATGACGCATTAATTAGCTATTTCGTTGATACACTAGGCGGAAAGGTTTCAGCAGATAGCCAGTATTTAAATGTATATGGACAGGGAAGAATTAAGGTTATTGTTAATTCAGAAAAGCCAACTTGTATAGATAATGGATTTATTGAAAGAGTTCAAGGAACTGGAACTATTATTGAAACGGTTTTAGCAACAGGGCATAATTATGGTGAATGGGTTGTTACAAAAGAGGCTACTATCACGGAAGAGGGTGTAATGCACCGTGCTTGTGAGGATTGCGGACATGAAGAGACAAAGAGCGTCGCTAAGCTTTTAGATAATAGTGATAGCAGTAGCGATAGCGATAATAATACTGATAGTAAAGACATAGATAAATTGCCAAATACAGGGGCTAATTTTGAAATCATTGGGATAGTAATAATAGCTGTTTTGGGAATTGTTATTGCTCATCTTAAACGCAAAGAAAATAAGAAATAGTTAAAAGTAAATAAGCAATAATAAGTAAGTCAAATAAATTAAGAATAAGCACTAAAAACCTCTATGATATTTTCATAGGGGTTTTGTTTTGCACAATTTGCATTAATATAAAGACAGCTTTGCAATAATATGAATACAGCTTTCTAGGGTTTAATCCATATTCACATTATTTCCTTATACAAAAAAAGCTGACACCATAAAAATGATATCAGTTTTATTAATGTTATCTTTTAAGATTAGCCTTTACACTACATATTAGCATGATAATAAATTATTAAGTAATAGTCTTTTAGCTTATTTAGCGTTAATTACTTCATTTATATCATTTGCTGCAGGGGCAATTAGAGTTTTTAATTCGCCATCTGATTCACGACCGTCGGTTGTCCACGGCATAACACCGTTCCAACCATTTTCATAGCACCACTTATAACAATCACTTAATGTCATGTCATTAATGTTTATCATGCCATCTGCTCCGCACTCGCCAACAACAACAGGTTTTGTTGTATCAAGTCCAAAGCTCTCAGGGGTATTTACAAATGGTGAGCTAAAATGTTGAAATTCCCAATTGTAATAGTGTGTTGAATTAAAGTCTACAAATGCCTTTTCGTTAGCATAACAGCCCTGTAAAAATTCATTTGAGCTAAAATCACCACTATACAGGTCGCTATTATACTTAACCATTCCAAACCCAACTGTAACTAGAATGTTGCTTTTTTCATGAATAGCTACGGCACAGCGTGCAAAATAATTCCCTAAATCTTCCCATGCAAGCTTTCCGCATTCATCATTTTCATATACCCAATCAGGCTCGTTACAAAGGTCGATACTCCAAAGGTAAGGGTTATCGTCATATCTTTCTACAAATGGTATAACATAATTATTAACATAACTGTCAATTTTATCTGAGTCTTGAACTAAATTTCTCCAAATCATGTGATTAGCGTTGGCATCCTTAAAGTGGTCAAATGAAATTAAAGTTGCCATAACATAGATTTCGTTGTGTGCGGCATACATAAAGAAAGAATCTAAATCTTCCCAATGTTCGTCTGTTGCGCCAGTTACAAAACCGTTTTCATCAAAGTTAATCCCAACATCACCGCTACAGGTTATCCAAACACGAGTACAATTTATCCCTTGATTTTTAAGCTCAGCGAACATATCTGCCCAGTATTCATAGTTGTAGTTGCCACCGAAATCATTCCAATTGTTCCAAGGTGTGTTTATTCCGTTCATCCAAATTTCTTCACCTTTTACCATGAATTTATTTCCCTCGATTGCAATTGTTAATTCGGTATCATATTGGATTTTGTCTGAGTCGCTTGAATTAGAGCTATTGTTGTCCGCACTTTTACTTGAATTGCTGTTATTTTTGTCATTGCTACAGGCTGAAAGCGAGGTTACAGCCATTGTTATAGCCATAAGTAGTGCTAATAAACGCATTTTTTTCATATGTTTTCTCCTCAAAATAAACAACTAGGTTATTAATAGTTTGAATTATATGGACTAAAACTAAATTAAAAATTAAAGGCTCTATTCGTATGAATAAAGCCTTTAACGTTAATTGCAATTAACCAAGTGTGATTGTTACATTGTTAACATCAGCAAGCTTGCAAGCACAGATGAAGTTGCCTTCAATCTTTTCGCCGTTTAATATCATTTCCTTAACTCCGCTTTCAGCATGGTTAGGGTTTTGGATATCAATGTGTAACTTTTTACCTCTAAAATTCTTGTCAATTGTAAAGCCGTCCCACTCTGATGGAATAGCTGGATCAATAACAAGTCCGTCTGCATTTGGTTTCATACCACAGATACCCTCAATACAACCAACCATAACAGTTGACGCTGTACCTGTTAGCCAGTGAACGTGTGAACGTCCTGCAAATGGTGAACGTGTTGATTCAGTAAACTGTCCATGAACGTATGGTTCTAGAAGACGAACCTCAGCCTTATCGTTCATTGCAGCAGGAGATGATTCCATAAAGTATTCAAATGCACGGTCTCCGTGTCCAAGCAGTGATTCAGCAAGAATTGCCCAACCCTGTGATTGTGAGAAGATACCGCCATTTTCCTTAGTGTCTGGATTAAATATGTGCATTAGCGCACCGTCAAAATAATGATCAACGTAAGGTGGCTCAAGAAGCTTAACACCGTATGGTGTGTTTAGAATTTCGTGAACGCTTTCCATTGATTTTTCCCTTTGCTCCTCTGAAGCGAATCCAGAGATAACTCCCCATGACTGTGGGTTTAGCCACATATTAGCCTCAGGGTCCTTTTTAGCTCCAACAACAACACCATCTTCACGAATACCACGAATAAATCTGTCCTCGTCCCAACAGTTTTCAAGGCTTTTACCTAGCTCTGCTTGAACTTTTTCGATATAATTAACGTATTCGGTGTCGCCTCTATCCTTAGCCATATCCTTAATAACTGTCATTGCATAGTAAAGTTGGAATGCAACGAATGTTGATTCGCCCTTAGCACCCATTCTTAAGCAGTCATTCCAGTCAGCGTGTAGACCTGCTGGCATTGAGTGGGCTCCAAGTCTTTCCATTGAGAACTGAATAGCTTTTTGAAGATGCTCATAAACTGAACCCTCGCCACCAGTTGCGTAAACAATAACCTCATCTAAGAATGCCTTATTTCCGCTTTCACCAATGTATTTATAGATAGTTGGGAACAACCAAAGTGCATCATCAGCACGATATGATGGGTGTCCAGTTTCCT
>JAAZIT010000211.1 GCA_012800685.1 Clostridiales bacterium | reverse complement strand
CTCAAGGTGTTTTTGACATTTCAGAGGTTCAGTTTGCAGTAGTTGAAACAACTGGGAAAATTAGCGTTTATCAAAATCCTAACTGTATGCCTGTTACTGCTGAACAAATGGAAATACAGGTTGTTGAAGAAAACCCACCCCAAACAATTATTGATGATGGAGATATTATTTTTCATTCTTTAGACTTTATTGGAATGTCAAAGGACAAGCTAATGACAATTTTAAATGCACATCAGCTTGAGGCTCATGATGTTTTTTTAATGACATCCGATGGAAAAACAAAAACCGTTATAATAAAAAAAACTGGCGAAAAGGAGAATGGTTAGCTTTGAAACGAGTTATAATCTGTTCAATTATTCTAGCAACTATTATTACCCAATCCATAATATCTTTAGCCATATTAAGGCATAAAAATAATGAATTTTCAGATCTAATCGACCAAGCCGTTACCCTTAACCAAAGTGGTCAGCAAGACAAGGCACTTGAAAAAACTAAAGAGGTGTATGATTATTGGCAGGATTATTATAAAAAAATATCCTTCTTAATTCAATCCTCAAAGCTTGATAATATTTCTTATTCTGTTGCAAAGCTAAAGCCACTTTTAGAAATGGATAGCGAAGATTTTTTTGCAGAGTGTTCCATGATTAAGGTTGGTATCATAGTCATATACGACAGCGAATATCCTCATTTTTATTCTGTTTTTTAATATAAGTGTTTTTATAAAACAGGTTTAAATGTTTTGTTAATGTTTTTGTTTTCAGCACGTAAAAAACCCCACTTGTTAGGCTCTTTTAAAGCTTAACAAGTGGGGTTAAATTATTTATTTTTTAGATTTCTAGTAGCTTTTCAACAGATGCAAGCTTTGTTGATATACAAAAAAGCTCTACTGCAAGCTTTAGTTCGCTAACTGGTGGATAGGTTGGAGCTATTCTTAAATTTGAATTTCTAGGGTCTATTCCATATGGGAATGTTGCTCCAGCGCCTGTTAGAACTACTCCCCCCTCTTTGCAAAGCTCGGCTATTCTTTTTGCACAGCCATCCATTGCATCAAAGCTTATGAAATATCCGCCGTTTGGCTTGTGCCAGCTTCCAATACCTAAAGGCTTAATATTTTTTTCTAACGAATCGAGTACAACTTGGAATTTTGGCAAAATTTCTTCGGCGTGTTTATCCATTTTTTCTTTAATTCCATCATAGTTTTTAAAGTATCTAGCGTGTCTTAGCTGGTTAACCTTGTCATATCCAATTGTTTGAACATTAATAAGATTTCTAAGATAGTTTATGTTGTTTTTTGACGTAGCAACAAAGCTAACTCCGCCACCTGCAAATGTAATTTTTGATGTTGAACCAAAGATATAAACCATATCATCGTTTCCGCAATTCTTACATTCTTCAAGAATTGAAAGAAGAGTGTCAGGTGTATCTGTTAGGTGGTGAACACAATATGCGTTATCCCAAAAAATTCTGAAATCCTTTGCCTTTGGCTTAAGAGCAGCAAATCTCTTAACAACTTTATCAGAAAATGTTATTCCAGTTGGGTTTGAATACATTGGAACACACCAAACGCCCTTAATTAGCTCATCCTCAGAAACTAGCTTTTCAATCATATCCATATCTGGACCATCATCAAGCATTGGAATATTAATCATCTCTATGCCAAGTGACTCACATATTCCAAAGTGTCTGTCATACCCAGGACATGGACAAAGCCATTTGATTTTTTCGAGCTTGCCCCAAGGCTCAGATGTTTCTGATGCACCTAAAATCATATTTTTTACTATTATATCATATTCAAGGTTTAGGCTCGAGTTTCCGCCGATAAATATTTCCTCTGTACTAACACCAAGAACTTCTGCAAAAAGTCTTTTTGCTTCAGGAATACCGTCAACTAGGTTGTAGTTTCTACAATCGATACCTGTTTCAGTATTCATGTCGCTTGTGCTATTAATCACATCTAATATTTCCATAGACATATCAAGCTGTAAAGATGATGGCTTACCTCTTGACATATCAAGCTTTAACCCTTTTGATTTAAAATCCTCATACTCTTTTTGAACCTGTGCCTTAAATTCTACTAACTGTTCCTTTGACATATCTTTTAAAAGCATTCTATAAAATCCTCCCAAATTAATAACTAAAGCTTCTCATTTTTACTTAGTATTACCCTTAATTAGTTTTCATATTTTTTCTTTATATTTACCATATTATATTATATACCTATTAGCACATTTTTGCAAGTATATTTTAATCCCCCTGCAAAAAATCTAAACATCTTACCAAACATTAGCTCTATTGCCCTTGAAAATGGTTATTTTTGAACAATTACATTTGTGTTATATTCATTTATTCTGTTTTCTCACATAAAAACAGGTGGCTAATTTATATCAGCCACCTGTTTAATATTTTTAGTCAACCACTTTTTCTTGAAATTCTTTTTTATCAATCATGTCATTCATATAAGCATAGGTTTTAAAAATTGCTATTTGAGTTTTAGAATCTGGAATTTCATTGTTCATTGCCATTTTAAAAGCTATATCAAGTGGTATCTTCTTTACATCAAGAAACTCTCCATCGTCTAATTCTTGAGCCCCAAAGGTTAGACCTTTTGCAAGATACATATAAATTATTTCTGAATTGTATGCAACAGTTGGATAAAGGTTTCCTAAATAAATAATTTCCTCAGCTATTGCACCAGCCTCTTCCTTAAGCTCTCTTATTCCACAGGTTCGTGGATTTTCACCCTTTTCAAGCTTTCCTGCTGGGATTTCAAGAAGAACTTTTTTATAAGGATAACGGAACTGTTCAACAAATATAACCTCGTTATCCTCTGTTAAAGGGACAACACATACTCCGCCAGAATGATAGACCATTTCCCTTTTTGCTCTTTCACCATTCTCTAACTCAACTGTTTCAACAGTTACACTTATAATTTTTCCGTTAAAAATTTCTTTTACTTCAAGTGTTTTTTCTGTAAGGTGCATTTATTCACACTCTGCCTTTCGTTATTTATTCTCGTCATTAGGATTAGGTTCTTTGGAGGTTTTTTCCGCCTCATCTACTCCAGTTTTTTCAGAAGTTTTTTCTTTAACCTCTATTTCAGCTTCTATAGATTCCTCTTCATCAATATCAGGGTAATCATATGTTACGCCAACTGCCTTACCCTCAGGTTTCAAGACCTTTTTAGATATAACCATATACGCAATAAAGAGAACTAATGCAGAAATTGAGATTATAATTCCCTCTTTAAATCCCTCTGGGGCATAATTAAATCTAATCACACTATTCTCACCAGCAGGAACTTTTACAGCCATCATTCCATTAGATACAAGCTCAACGTCAGCCATTTTTCCGTTTACCTCTGCTGTCCAACCATTATCATGTGGGACAGAGAAAAACACGAGTTTATCCTCATCTAGTGATATTTTTGCAGTAAATCCATCATTATCAGTTTGGAAATAATAACAAGCATTTTCCTGATTTTTCAAGCACATTTCAAAATAATCTTGGGTTGCTAAAGTATACTCACCAGAGTATTTATCTAGTATGCTACTGTATTTTCCATACTGGTCAATATCTACTATTAAAGCTCTTCCTAAAACATTGACCTTTTCATTTGTATTTAACTCGTCATATTCCTCCTGTGTTATATATGAATCATATGCAACACCCATTGGGACAAAATACTTATTTTCATAAACTCTAAAATTTTCAGTGGTTTTTACAAGCTCAAAGCCTGGCATACTACATTTAGTGTTATTGCTCGTACGCTCAATATAATATTTTACACCCAAAACACTTCTAAGTGAAGAATATTTAGTTTCTATTTTTGATGAAACACCTCTTTGCATATCCATGGAACGATAAAATTCCATTATTGACGGTGATACAACACTTTGAAAACAACGCATTGATGAAAATCCCCAAAACATTGGATAATTTTCTGTTCCGTCCTCCGTATCAAGTCGATAAAACTCCCCCTCAACACTTTCAAGCTGGAGCTGATCATTTCCATTAACCGCTTCAGTAATATATGTTTCTGGATATGGACCTTGTGATACACAATACCAAGCTATTGCACCTGTACAAACGAAAGCAGACACCATAGTCATGATAGTAAGCATCCTAAAATAATTCTTATTGTTTATTAGGAATTTAATTATAAATCCAAGTGCCAGCACCATTCCGAATGATACAAGGATTTGAATAGTAAACAGGTCTTGATATTTAGCAACACTAAACCACTTTTGCTCTCCATTAACATCCTTTGGAAGCATGTTAATCACAAAGAAGATTAATGTAGCACCAGCTACCCATGTAAAGCCTTGCTTTAGGTTAAGCTTTGACTTTTTTCTTCTCTGATTATCTATAACATAGGCTGTCATAAGTGCCATTATTAGTATTGGCATATAGTACCAACGTGCATAATAGCTTGCATTAAACATATAAAAAGATGTATTTAGAATTGGAACAAAGGCACACACTATACACGCTATAACAACTCTTTTTGCCCAGTGTCCCTTTTTGCCTTTTAAAAACGCAATAACTCCCGCCAATGAAAATAGTGGAAGGTATCCTGCTGTTGATGCCCACTGAGTTTCGTCAACTGAAAATAGGTTATGTCTAGCAGGTGGATCAGGTAGCATAAAGAAGGATTGTACAATTCTATACAGTCTATCAGATGCTTGGTACACAATCATATTAATTCCGCTTAAGCTTTCATTAATACGATAATTTCCTGTGACAAATAATGCCGCAGGTAGCAGTAAGACGGCAGCCATTGCAACACCAAGCACAGCCTCTATTCCTAAAGAGATAAACTTTCTTGTGTTTATATTGAAATCCTTTGAAAGAGAACGGCATATATAATAAATAAACAAGAACATGACTTGTCCCGCAAAGAAGAAATAGCTTATTGATGCCATTAGGGCAACGGTTAGGGCAAACACTCCACGCTTATTATCATTGACACGCATTTCCACCGCCAAAAGCATTAGTGGGAAAAATGCCGTCACATCATGAAAGTGGTTAAAGAAGATGTTGTAGGTTTGAAATCCAGAAAAGGCATACAAGAGAGCACCTATAGCTGCCGCATCTGTAGACCTAACAAATCGTCTTATAAAGGCATACGCTGTCACAGAAGCAACAGCAGTTTTAAGTGCCAAAAGCCATGGAATAAGTAATGGAGCCCAACCACTTGGAAAAAGTGTTGTTATCCAGAAAAAAGGGCTTCCTAACAAGTAAAACGCATATGAGCCAACATAGCTTGAGCCTAAATCAGTACCCCAATCATAGTTTAGAGTACCACTTTTAACAGCCTTTTGAACATGATCATAAAACATTAACTGTTGTGAATTAAAATCACCATAATAAAGAAAATAACCCTTATTATAAATCATCGTAGGCAAAAACACAATCATCATTATCACAAATGAAACGATAAACAAAAACAAATATTTTTCTTTTTGTTTTTTATTTGTCGATAACGCATATTTAGGCTTAATAACATTATCCATCTTTCTATCTCCTTAATTTTGTAAATATACAAGTATTATATCACATTAACAATGAAAAGGAAAGAGAATATTAACATTTCATCTAATAAATTTCATTTTTTTACTATAAATAGGTTATATATTTTAAATAAAAGAAAAAACCGCCTTCGTAAAAACGAAAACGGTTTGAAATCTTATTTTTTAAGTATAAATTACTTAACCTCAACAGTTGCGCCAGCAGCTTCAAGCTTTGTCTTAAGCTCTTCAGCTTCTGCCTTAGAAACAGCTTCCTTGATTGCCTTTGGAGCAGCCTCAACAAGCTCTTTTGATTCCTTAAGACCAAGACCTGTAATTTCCTTAACAGCCTTGATAACTGCCATTTTAGCAGAACCAAATGATGCAAGAACAACGTCAAATTCTGTCTTCTCTTCTTCTGCAGCAGCACCGCCACCAGCAGCTGGAGCAGCAGCAACAGCAGCTGTTACACCAAATTCTTCCTGAATTGCTTCAACTAGTTCAGCTAGTTCAAGCACGCTAAGTGTCTTAATATCTTCTACAAATTTTAAAATTTTCTCTGAAGCCATGATAATATTCTCCTTTAAATTTAAATAAATTTAGCGTTAAACGCTATAAAATGTTTGACAATAACTAAGGTGCATATTATGCAACCTCGCCCTTGTCCACGATAGCTTGAATTGTCGCAGCAAGCTTCTGAATAGGTCCCTGAAGTGAGCCAACAAGCTGAGCAAGTAGAATCTCTCTTGATGGGATTTTTGAAAGAGCCATAACACCCTTTTCATCATAAACTTCTGTTCCGATGAATCCAGCCTTTAGATTAAACTTGTCCTTTTTGCTTTCAGCAAACTTTCCAAGAACTCTAGCTGGAGCTGTCTGGTCTTCCTTTGAAAGAGCAATCGCTGTTGCCCCTGAAAGTACGTCTGTGATACCTTCTAGTCCACAATTTGTTAGTGCAAAACGAAGTAGTGAGTTCTTCTCAACGAAATATTCAACACCAGCCTCACGAAGATCTCTTCTAAGCTTTGTGTCTTCTTCAACTGTAATACCCTTGTAATCTACAAGAACACCAGCAGCTGATTCCTTAAGGAGTTCAGTAAGTTCACTAACTCTCTGTTGTTTTGCGAGCAAAACCTTTTCACTTGGCATTTTTAAATTTCACCTCTTTGAAATAAATTTGCCAGTCGTATCAAATAGAAAATCTCTTCCCGTATAAAACGAAAAGAGATACCAAAGTCATAAATAAATATACCTTGCTATTCTTTCCTCGGTTGGATTTCTGGTTGACTTGTATAACGAGCAACTAACCAACTGTCTTTAGATACGAATGCCTTATTATTATATCAAATCCCCTATTGTATGTCAAGAGGGTATTTTGAACATTTTGTAAACTCATTGTTCTGTTTACACTTTTAAACTAAAAACTGCCTCTGAAACAGAGACAGTTAAATTTTGTATTAATTACACACCATATTTAGCTGTATTAATCTTAATACCAACACCCATTGTTGAAGAAACAACAACGCTTCTTAGGTATTGACCCTTTGCAGCTGATGGCTTAGCCTTTACGATAGCATCCATAAGTGTATTGAAGTTTTCTTCAAGCTTTTCAGCTCCAAATGATGCTTTTCCGATTGGGCAGTGAATAATATTTGTTTTGTCAAGACGGTATTCAATCTTGCCAGCCTTAGCCTCTGTAACAGCCTTTGCAACGTCAGGAGTTACTGTGCCAGCCTTAGGGTTAGGCATAAGACCACGAGGTCCTAGAACCTTACCAAGACGACCAACAACACCCATCATATCAGGTGATGCAACAACTACGTCAAAGTCCATCCAGTTTTCTTTAGTAATTCTCTCTACTAGGTCAAGTCCGCCAACATAGTCAGCGCCCGCCTCTTTAGCAGCTTCATACTTGTCTTCTTTACAGAATACACAAACTCTTACATTCTTACCAGTTCCATTAGGAAGTACTACAGCACCTCT
>JAAZIT010000210.1 GCA_012800685.1 Clostridiales bacterium | reverse complement strand
TTTCTAAAGCATGGTGAATAGCTTGTAAGAGTTTGTGGAAGCTGTTCCTCTAAAAGTGTTGTATCAATAAACTTTCCTATCATTGAATGCTCTGAAGTTCCTATAAGATAAAGGTCCTCGCCCTCAATTTTGTACATCATGCCTTCCATTTCGGCAAAACTCATAACTCCAGTAACAACGTCACTTCTAATCATATATGGAGGGATACAATAGGTAAACCCTCTGTCAATCATAAAATCTCTAGCATATGAGAGGATTCCAGAATGAAGTCTTGCTACGTTCCCTAATAGATAGTAAAAACCATTCCCTGAAGTTTTTCTAGCACTGTCAATGTCAATACCACTTAACTTTTCCATAATTTCAACGTGATATGGAACTTCAAATTCTGGAACAATTGGCTCGCCAAAACGCTCAACCTCAACATTTTCGCTGTCATCTTTTCCTAAAGGAACTGAATCGTCAATAATGTTCGGAATAACCATCATTATTTTTTTTATCTCAGCTTCCATTTCGGTTTCAGAAGCCTCTAGATCACTAAGCACTTTATTAATAACTTGAACCTTTTCTTTGACTTCCATTGCCTCATCTTTTTTACCTTGAGACATAAGTCCACCAATTTCTTTAGAAATTGAATTTCTCTGTCCCCTTAGGTCGTCGCAGCGTGTTTTAGTTTCACGGTATTTAACATCTAAGTCAATAACCTTGTCAACTAATTCTATCTTTTCATCTTGAAATTTCTTCTTAATGTTTTCCTTAACAATTTCTGGATTTGCTCTTAAAAATTTTATGTCTAGCATTTTAGTACTCCCTTATAAATAATTCCTAATAATTATATCTTAAAGACCCCAAAAAGTCAATAGTATAGCTCTTTTTATGCGTTATCTAGTCAAAATTAACTTTTTATTATATGTAAAAATTAGTTTCTTTGGAATTTATAAAATCCATACAAGCATTTAAATGCTCGTAAGAAAAATTATTATCCTTTGCGATTATTGAATCCACATCATTATAATTAAACCATCTTAGGTCGTCAACCTCTTTTGATACTCCAAATTCACATGGCTGAACAAAGGCAACAAACCCTGCCATAATAATCCCCTTATCCTCTCGATAATAGCTTTTAACATAATTGGACTTTATTACAATCTGACCGGTTTCTTCTAAAACTTCCCTTGAAACTGCTTGTTCAAAGGTTTCTCCATGTTGAACATAACCAGAACATAGTGTCCATTTTTCTGTACTAATATAATTTTGCTTTAAAAGCAAAACCTTTTTATCATTTGTCTTATTGATATTATTAATGTTATTATCGCCATTAACTTCATTATTAATTATGCTTATTAAAACGCAGCACTTTGGATTGTCAAAATAATATTTCGAACACTTCTCGCAAAAGCTTGCTATGCCTTCGTCACCAATTTCTCTTTTTATTAGCTTAGCACCACACTGGCAGCAATATTCTAACTTCATCCAATTGCCTCCCTGTTTTAATATATCTATTTTGATTTTTTCTTTTTATACCTTTTGTCAATCTCCTTTGCTAGGCTTTCATAAGCCTTTGTACCTTTGGCACGCTTATCATAATAAAGTACAGG
>JAAZIT010000209.1 GCA_012800685.1 Clostridiales bacterium | reverse complement strand
CAAAGATTAATACTTTTAGCAATCATTAATGCAAGGCAAACTGGCAAAGGAATTACTGCTGACTGTAAATTAGAAATAACCGCACATGATTACGCTAGTCGCTTTGATGTTAGTAACAGTGGTGCTTACAAGGCTTTAAAAAATGCTGTCTTAAATTTATTTGATCGCCAATTTTCATTTAAAGAAGCCGATAAAAAAGGGAATCTTGGCACTGTAAAATCACGATGGGTAAGTCGAATTAAATATATTGATGATTCAGCAACCCTAGAAATTACTTTTGCCCCTGATGTTGTGCCATTAATCACTCGTTTAGAACAACACTTCACGAGCTATCAACTAAAGCAAGTTACCCAACTCACAGGAAAGTATGCAATACGCCTTTATGAATTATTAATTGCATGGCGTGAAATTGGAAAAGTACCTCAAATAGAGCTATCAGAATTTAGAAACAATCTTGGTGTTGAAACGGATGAATACATCCGTATGAGTGACTTTAAAATGCGTGTGCTTGATCCATCTATAGATCAGATCAATAAACACACAGATATCACGGTGACGTATGAGCAACATAAGAAAGGACGAACAATTACTGGTTTTTCATTCAGGTTCAAACAGAAGCCACAAACAAAGAAAACCGAAACTAAACGAGATCCAAGTACGGTTGATATGTTCTGCAATTTGTCAGACAGTCAGATCAACACTTATAGCTCAGTATTGTCTAAAGTCCACAGTATCAGCGACCTAGCAGGGAATAAGGATTATCAAGCATTTGCAATATGGATTGCCAATATCTTACGTGACCCATCCAGTGTACGAGAAGAAATAGCAAAACGCATATTCAAAGCATTGCAAACAGAAACAGATTTTAAAAAAGGTTTATCTAAATGATTGGTGATATTTTAAGTAGAACTTTTGGCGGTCTTAAAAAAGATTATTTCGTTAGAAACTTGGTCATAGGGTTAATTTTTTCTGCACCGATTTGGGTAATGATTGATGCTTTAGAGACTAGAGCAACCAATCAAAAGCCTTTTTGGGATATGTTTTTTATAAAGGCATATTTTTCATTAATGGGCTTATTGTATCCGTACGCAAAATTTTTATATGATTATATTTGGGAGCTTATAATTGGTGATACCACTTATTTCTATTCCATTAACATTATTACTGTTTGGTTCAAGTTGTTCACTCGAATTATGTGTTGGGGCTTTGCTTGGGTATTAGCCCCAATAGGTTTACTGATTCTTTATTTTAAAAATAGTTAATCACAATCCAAATAGCTTTCTATCCCGATCTTCTGTTAAATACTCGTTCAATTCAGCGAGTATTTTTGTTTTTCCTGTTTCATCTTCCATTTTTTTAAGTAAGTAAGAACCAAGTAGAATTTTACGTCTAGTATCTTCTTTTCTTTGTTGATCAGAAATTTTCTTTTTTTCACGAGCTAATACAGCTTGTTTTTGAGCTTTAAGCTGTTTTAAGCGTTCTTCTTGTTTAGCAATTTGCTGTTCTAAAGATTCAACTTTCATTGTAATTCCAACACCTAAAAAACCACAGTTAGCATAAGCGTACATGAATTGAAATTCAAGGTACTATCTGCTATCGTGGTTTTCCCGAAGGGCGCACTT
>JAAZIT010000208.1 GCA_012800685.1 Clostridiales bacterium | reverse complement strand
ATTAAGTCTAGTAACAAAATTCACCATTCCCCTACTATCCCATGCATCTCTATTTCCCATAAGTCTATATGCAGGAAGCTCAAAGTTATTTTGAATTATTGGACAGCCATATCTTTTATCAAGACTTTCCCACGCTGTTCTAAAATGCTCAAACTCACGTTCTAGTGCCTCTTTTGCTTGTTCCTTTGAAAGTGACGGATTAATTTTTTCAGTTAAATTTCTTGTTGTGGTATGAATAAACACTAGGTCAGGTTTAAAGCTATCAAGCTCTTCATTTCCAAAAACAGCGTCCTGCCAATATTGTGCGTACTCCGACTCATAGAACTCAGGTTCAATCCCATTTTCAAGCAAAAACAGCTCCAAAATAGTGATAATGTCTGATGTGGTAGAACCACCTAGTACAGCTATCTTTTTTTTCAGACGTGTTGATGTGTCTGAAATCAGCATTCTTTTCAGCTTTTTTTTCTTTTTTAAAATTAAAGCACTATCAAAAGGGTAACATAATTCTTCCATCAACAGACTCCTTTATTATCTTGTACGGTTGCTCTCAATCTTGTCAACCTTACTTGCAGTTGTATTTGTAAAAAGTGATGATGCAAAGAGAAAATCTGTTGCCCCAACCTGATTACAAAAATCAATTGCGTTAAATTCTGTAAATCTATAATCGCATACGTAAATATGCTCGAATGAACCAACTAAAAATGGTACAATTGCATTTCCAAAGCTATCCTTATAAATAACTAAGGTTCTTCCGTTTTTCACATCGGTATCAATTTGAGTTACAATATTGTCTTTTCCTAGAAAAACAGAATATGTGTTTACTCCGGTTGCCCAATCAAAGAACAATGTGCTTTTTTCTTTACCAGTTAAATTTGGCTGATAGTAATAAGTTGTATATTCATTTGATGGCTTGTAATAGGTAAATGTATCTGGGTTTTCGTTAAGTTGAGCCTCACCACTACTTCCATATAGTGTACCTACATAGTTTCCCTTAACCATTTTTTCATAGCTGCTTAGTGGTGCAAAATCAACCTTAGCCTGTTTAGCAAAAGCTTCAGCTGCATAATAAGCACCTAGTGGTTGCCAATGGTGATCAGTTCTTGAATATATATACTCATTCTTATGGGCATTTAAAGCTGAATAAGCATCAACATTAACAACGTCCTTGAGGTGTGAAACAATGTTATTAATATTATCTGGAACACTCGCACTTTGATCCTTAAATTCTTTTGGTAAATAGTATGCAACAGACATAGGAATAGACATATTATATACATTCACATATGAACCTAAGTCGGTTTTATACCTGTTCAAGGTTTCTGCAAATTGCTTTCCAACCTTAAAGTTTCCACCATAAAGCTCCATAGCCCTAACTTTATCCGTACCCTTATTTATTACGAGAATACCGTTTTGTATTTCGTCAATACCACCATTACCAACTGGATCATTGTCTTTATTTTCAGTCATCACTTGTGGATTTGTTGCTACTGGTTTGCTTCCGGTTCCAATATTTGACAAGTCCCCTGTTGGTCTTGTTCCAGTATAAATTGTAACATCGTTATTAGGGGTTGTACCTGTAAATTTCTCATCATTTACAATAGTTCCAGCATTTACAACAGAGGCATTGCTTGGAGAAAACCCTAAATATCCCGAGAATTTTTTTGTCATGGATTTTAGCTTTTCACGATTAGGAACTGTATCTGTAAAAAAGTCGGTTATTCCACTAGTGAAATCCCCATTTAATAAGCTTTCCATTGAAAACTTAGGAAAAGTATAAAGCTCTCTATTTTCAGATTCAGAAAAGCCAGAGGAACGACTTAAAAACACCAAGCTAAAGGTTAACGCTAAAATTGTAATCATTATAACTCCAACATTTAGCACCATAAACTCTAAATTATATTTTTTAACCTCTTCATGCCCAATATTTTCAGTGGTTACCTTTGATTTAACAACTTCTTTATTTTTAGGCATATCGGCTTTAATTTTATTTGTACTGTGAATTAAATTCGCCTTAGCCTTTAAACGTTCTTTTTCCTCTGCAAGCTTTTTCTTTTGGTCGTTCTTGATTTTTTTCAAGCTTTTAGATGAAAGGTTTATTTGAATTTCTTCCTTTTGCTTATCATCAGCAATTTTAAAATTAACCTTTCTAGGCTCAACAACATTTTGTAAGCTAGCATCTACATTTAATATATCTTTTCTTTCCTTATCTGACTTTGAATCAGATTTAATAACATCTGTTTGAATAATCTTTATAGATTTAACCTCAACGTCTTTAGGAGAACGCTGAACAGTTACCTTCTGAACAGACTTATCATTGTCTTTAAATTTATTCTGTTCTTTCATATTGACTCCATATCTCTATCTCTATTTGTTTTCTAAAATCTAAAATACAAAAATGCGTTATTTGTTGAATCAACTAATAACAGGCTTGATACTAAAAGAAGTGCCACATTAATTACAATTCCCATAGAATTCGCAAGAATAAGTGTGCCCTGCTTTTTGTACATAACCTCTTTTAACTTCTTCACAATAGGCATTGTGAAAAGAATTGCAACCACAAACAACCACAAATTATTCATTAGCAGAAGCTTTGTTTTTGAATCGATTAAACCATTAAAGCCAACAAGCGACTTAAAGTAATTTCCTAGTGAACCCAACGTCTCAAAATAGAATATTCCAAAACCAATGACAATAACTATCTTTGAATAAATATGGGTTATTAACAACGGAATCTTTTTCATCTTTTTCTTTCCAATTTTTTGCTCGATAAAAATAAATATTCCGTAATACAGACCCCAGAAAATAAAGTTCCAGCTTGCACCATGCCAAAGTCCTGTACAGAACCATACTAAAAACAAGCTAGCATACTGGCGTCTTTTTCCGAAAATTGGTAGGTAAAGCAGGTAATCTCTAAAAAATGTCCCTAAAGAAATATGCCATCTTTGCCAAAATTCAGCTATGTTTTTACATATAAATGGATAATTAAAGTTCTCGTTAAACTTAAATCCAAATAATCTTCCTAGTCCAATGGCTATGTCCGAATAGCCTGAGAAGTCAAAATAGTACCAAAGAGCAACTGAAATTATACCTAACCATGTTCCAGCCATGCTTTGTTTTCCGATTAATGAATAACCACTATCAAAGTCACCAAAAAGAGATGTAACAACAGTGGAAAGATTATTAGCTACAATTACTTTTTTAGCAATTCCCAATATGATTTTAGATAGTCCTGCACTTATATCCTCAAGCTTGATTTTTCTTGAATCAATTTGATCCTCAACTGTTTCATAGCGAACAATTGGTCCGGCTGTGATAGCTGGGAACAGAGACATATACATTAAGTGCTTTCCGAAATTCTTTTGAGGCTTGACTTTTCCCCAATAGCAATCAATTATGTAGGAAATTGTTCTAAATGTGTAAAAGCTTATTCCAATTGGAAGGGTTTTTGCAGGGGATTCTAATGTAAGATTAAACAGGGCATTTATGTTTTCAACAACAAAGCCGCTGTATTTGAAAAATGCTAGAAGCCCTAAATTTATTATCAGCGATGCAGCCACAGCAAATTTTGCCGGAAGTCTATCTTTATACTTCCCTATTATTCGTCCGTTAAAATAATCCAAAACCGTTGTGAACAACAAAAACAGTACCCCGATGGGCTGTCCCCATGCGTAAAATACCAGTGAGAAAAATATTAAAACCACATTTCTATATGCAGTGTTTTTTGAAATAAAGTACATTAACAAGCACACTGGCATGAAAAAGTACAGGAAGAATAAATCGGCGAATACCACTTAAATGACCCCTTTATTACGTTTTTTTGTCGCATTAAAAAATGCAATCGAAAAATACCAAACAAGTATTTATGTTTGGATTGTCTTTTCTTTTATACTCTCTACTTTTGTTCTGTCTTGTTCTATATTATATCTTTTGGATATGTTTTATATATTTTATATCCAATTTCTTTATAGTTGTTTCAAAATATCCTAAATCGATTAAAATCGCCCATGAACCTCTTAAAAACATTCATGAATCGACAAAAATCTACAAAATATTTAGGCTACAAATTTAATTATACTCTATGCAACAATTTAAGTCAATAAAAATTAGTCATTGTTTACAATAGAAAATTATTCCTTTTTACTACTGATTTATGTATGTAATCACCAAGCCTGTTCACATTTTAAAATTCAGTTTAAATTAGTCGCTAACAATGCTCTTAACCGGTGCATTATCCATTTTTTCTTTTTCTTTTTTCTTCTTAATTACACCTTGAATAACCTTTATAATAAACATAATAAAGCTTATTACAGTGAACACTATTATAGGATAACATCTTCTCATCCATTGCTCGTCTAAAGTCAATAGATTTGAATTTACAACGGCTTTATCACCAATTTCATTTTTTATCGGAATTATAAACTGATTTACACCGTAAAGATACGCAACAAGCCCTACAATTGATACAACAAATGCCGTTGTGTATTTTTTTAAAAAACCTAAAACTAGGCTTGCACACATTACAACTACTCCACAAGCTATAAAAACAGCTGTAATATTTGAAACTGTACTAAAGCTATACCTATTAATAAGGTCGAATACTATTGCTAAAATTAAAACTCCACCCCAATAAAATCCTGAATACCCAAAAACTAAAAGCTGTGCAAATTTCATTACTAAAAAATAAACAGGCTCTTTTACTTTCGTTGACGTTTTTTTGTATTTTTTTGAAGCTTTGCTTTCTATGTTGGCTGATTTTAGCAGAATTTCTTCTTTTTCTAATTCTTTTTGTTGTTTAAGTTGTTTCTCTTTTTCTCTTCTTAATCTGTCTTTTTTTGACATTTTTATTTTTTATCCTTTCCACATTTAACATAAAATTTTACATAAATATTCTATATCCAATTAAATGCTTTATAAAATTCAAATTCATAACTATTATAGCATATTTATTAGAGTTATTACAAGTGTTTTTTAACTCTTATTCCAATGAAAATAATACTTGATTTTAACTGCGAATTTTACTCCTGTACAAGCTAAAAATAACAGCATGGAATTAAAAATAAAGAAAAGGAAGGATTTGATTTTTTGAAAAAAGCAATTAAAACCTTTACCCTTGCAACAGGAATTATTTCCATGCTAATTCTTGTCCTAATCAGCTACTACTATTATAATCTCCCTAACCACTATTATATTACTAAAAACTCAAACTTAAATTTGTATTCATATTTTAACATTACTTCCATTCCCTCTCAAGCAGTCCAACCTGTTTTATCCAGCAACATAATTGATGGCAGATTTTCCAACACTTTTACCTTGAAGCTTTTTGACTGCGTACCTATAAAGGAGGTGACAACTCAAACAGTTAACGCACCAGTTTTAGTTCCCGGTGGAGAGCCTTTTGGAGTTAAGCTTATTTCAAACGGTGTAATGGTTGTTAAGCTTGAAAATTCGAGCAACGGTTGTCCTGCAAAGGATTGTGGAATTAAATGCGGTGACATTGTAATTTCAGTAAATGGGAAAAAAGTTAGTTCAAATAAGGAAATTTCAAATGCAATTATGAACACAAAAGGAAAAACTGTTCCAGTTGTCATATGTAGAAACGGTCAGCAAATGACGTTAAAGCTGACTCCAACCCTTTGGGAAGGCTCATATAGAGCAGGAATGTGGGTTCGAGATTCATCAGCTGGAATTGGTACAATAACCTTTTATGACCCAAGCACACATCTTTTTGGAGGTCTAGGACACCCTGTATGCGACAGCGATACCGGAGACACGGTTCATATTAAAGAGGGCTCAGCTGAATCCGTAAATATTCACGGCTTTAACAAATCATCGGCAGGAGACCCCGGTTCTCTTTTAGGAAATTTTTCAGGAATTGATTCAATTGGCGAGATTTATTCCAACGAGGATTGTGGTATTTTCGGAAGACTTAAAGGCTCACCTAGTGCAAAATCAAGTATTCCACTAGGTTATCGGCAAGAAGTTCATAAAGGCAACGCAACAATTTACACCACAATTAACGGAAGCAAGCCTAAGGAATACAGCATTAAAATTGAAGAAATAGACCTTATTGGCGACGGAACAAAAAACATGGTCGTTAGAGTTACCGACAAAGAGCTTTTAAAGCAAACCGGAGGTATTCTTCAAGGTATGTCCGGCTCGCCAATAATTCAAGACGGAAAGCTTGTTGGTGCTGTGACACACGTTTTCATTCGAGATACAACTATGGGATATGGAGTTTTTGCTGATGAAATGTACAACACAGCACTTGAATCAAGCAAGCTTCAAGAAAATGATTTAGCATCATAAAAAAGTACAGCTTGGAAATGCCATTCCGTCGCTGTACTCAAGGTCAAATTATTTAGTTTTTTCTGTTTTTCATTTTTCGATTTTGGGCAGGCTTTGCAGTTAATTCAAAGCTGTCCGAAATCATTACGTACATAAGCTCGTCAGAAATATCTCCGTCAAGGTAAACGGTGTTCCAGTGGGTTTTATTCATATGATATCCAGCAGTTATATTTTTATACATTTTTCTTAAAAAATCGGCTTTAAATGGCTCGCATTTTAAATTGACAATATCTCTATCTTCATGCTTAAAAATTAATGCAAACCATTTATTGTTTCTTTTATGGCGAGCCACAAAAGAAATATTATCCTCTGAAAACGGCTGATCAATAGAACAGTCTGAATAGGTTTTTAAATACTCTATAAGCTTATTCTTAGTCATATTAAAGCCTCCCTCTTACAATTTAACATTCTAGCTTAATTATACATTTTGAAATAAATAAAGTCAAGAATACAAGAAAAAGCTGGATATTAAAATTGTTTTGTGGTATAATTATATTAATGAGAGGTTTTTTAAAATTTTAAGGTAAGAATATATAGCGGAATACAGGCATATTCTTAGAAAGAAAACCCAAATAAAAATAAAAACAATAAAGCCCTTGACATAGTCTAAAGATTGTGTTATAATAATTAAGCACTCAAGAGAGATGCAACCAAAATATCGCGGGATGGAGCAGTCCGGTAGCTCGTCGGGCTCATAACCCGAAGGTCGTAGGTTCAAGTCCTACTCCCGCAACCAAATAACAAAACCTGTCAAAAAAGTTGAATTTGCTTTGATGACAGGTTTTTTCTTTAATAAATATTTTGATAAATTGAGGTATTCTATGCTAACAAACTTATATTATTTAGCACAACAAAATTGTTAAATAAAAGAAATGCAATTGTGTACAAACTCGCTAACTTTGCACAATTTTCAGTGTAAAATTCCTTGTTGGGTTTCCCCAAACCCGAAAAACCTCAGCCCAAAATTGGCTGAGGTTTTGTTGTTAAGTAATGTCGCTTGTGTTTCATTTTCTTGTTTAAAAAATTGTGTATTAATATTGGATAAGAGATTGATAATTAACAAAGTTTATGATACAATGTTAGAATAGAGTAATATTATGACTAAATATAGTATATCTGCAATTAACAGTGTAGCATTAAATTATAGTAATATTGCGTAGTACATCACATAGTGTGATGTACTAACAAGCGAAGCAAAGATTGTAAAGGTTAATTTGTATGATGTGTAGTTTATTATTTTTATAAAAATAATAAAGAATTAATAAAAAATTAAAATCTAAATATGCATTACCATAATGTTATAAATTAAATTACCAAGATAGGAGGTCATAGATAATGGGTAGGAGAATAAATAATTTTGAGCAAAGAAAATTATATGCTGAATCAATGGGAAGATGTATGAACCCTGATTGTCAAGAAGAATTATTTAAAGATAATGGTGACATAATAGAAAAAGCACATATAATACCTTTCTGTGATACAGAGGATAATTCATTTGAAAACTTAATCGTTTTATGTCCAAATTGCCATACAAATTTTGATAAAAACTTAGCATTTAGTTTAGATGAAGTTAGAATGTGGAAACAGATTAGAAAACAGAAGCTTAATAGTATATTTAGTAAAGAGTATGCAACTTTTAACGATTTGAGTGATAACGTAACCCCCTTACTTTTAGAAAATAATACTATTTATAAAAACTATTATCTAGGTGATAAAAAAGAACTATGGGACCATTTTGAATGCAAAATATCAGCAAATAACAGGAAGTTAAAAAAAATCTTAGAGAATAATATTAAATTAATTCAAAGTCATAATAATAAAGACTATTCAAATTTAGAATTAGTTTATTTGTTTATAACTCATATTGATGAATTTGAAGCCACACGACTTAAGAAAGAAAAGATTAGACAGGCTTTATTTCCAGAAGAAATATACTCTATGTTTGGAATATCTCCAGTTAGAAGTTCCCTATTGCCTTCTGTAGAAGCACTAGAGGCATTCATAACCAAACTACAAAGCGAAGGCAAATTTATAAGCATATCTATTGGAAATGATAATCCTTATATCATGTTAAATAAAGAAGGAACATCTTTTAAAATTTATTTAGATGATATACCTAGATTAAGACAATTTTACTTTAATTATAATTGCGCTAAAAGTGCTAAAGTACGATTAGAAAGTCTTAACTTTGCTTTAAATCATATGCGTTCTAAAAATGTAATATTTAAATTTTTAAATTATAATAACTTAAGGGAAGTGTTGGTAAATAACATTAAGATTATATTTATTTATGAATATTGTTTAAGCAAAGTTACTTTAATGCAGTTATCACCAGAAGCCAATAGTGTTATTGTAAATTTGCATAATTGGAATGGTAGCTGCTGTATTTCAAGGGAAGCATATGATTTTTCAAAAATAATAAATGTTGATCTATT
>JAAZIT010000014.1 GCA_012800685.1 Clostridiales bacterium | reverse complement strand
TATGAAATAACCTCGGTGTCATTCGTGTTGTGGAAAATACCACCGTTAAGCTCAAACTGGTCCCTAAGCTCTTTAGCGTTAATTAGATTTCCGTTGTGAGCTATTGACATTGAGCCTTTAATATGGCGAACAACAAGTGGTTGTGCATTAGAACGATTGCTTTTTCCAGTTGTAGGATAACGCACGTGTCCAATAGCAATTTTCCCCACTCCTAATTTAGTTAAAACGTCTTTATTAAAAACCTCATTAACTAAACCTAAATCCTTGTGATAACTAAAAACTCCGTCATCATTTACTACGATACCGCAGCTTTCTTGTCCTCTATGCTGTAAAGCATAAAGAGATAAATAAGCTTGTGATGCCACATCACTGGTTTTGTCGGTGTAAATACCGAACACACCACATTCTTCATGAAGACTATCAAACATAAATTACTCCTTAGTACAAATTTTATAAATTAAATAAACAATATGTTTTTAAACACTAGATTAGATAAACATAAGTAGTTTTCTGATTATTATTTATTACATTGCTAATATTGTTGTTATTGTTAAATTTCTTTGGAACATTCTACTTAAGTTAGATATGTATAGGAAAAAGCTTAAATGTCGGAAATTAATTCCTGCATTTTTAAGTCTTTAGCTTTAACACCATCTATCATGTTAAGCTTAGCCTTTGAAAGCTTTTCAGCAAGCTCCTCATCAGAAAGTGAAAGCATTTGAATAGCAAGTATAGCGGCATTTCTTGCACCATTTACTGCAACAGTTGCAACTGGGACTCCAGAAGGCATTTGAACTGTGGCTAAAAGTGCGTCTAAGCCATCTAGTGTTGATTTAATTGGAATACCAATAACTGGTAGAATTGTATGCCCTGCGATAACCCCTGCAAGGTGAGCAGCCATTCCAGCAGCACAAATAATAACACCAAAGCCATTATCTTTCGCACCTGAAGCAAACTCGCTAGCAAGCTCAGGTGAACGGTGTGCAGACATTACATGAACCTCATAAGGTACACCATAATTTTTAAGCTCTTTCACAGCCTCTTTAACAATAGGAAAATCACTATCAGAACCCATTATAACTGCTACTTTTTTCATTAAAATTCCTCCTTAACAAAGAAAATGACTGCAATTATACTGTTGCAGTCATATTTTTTTATAATTATATTGTTTTTTGAGTGCAAAAAACCTGAGGTTAATTCAAAGGAAGAAAAAACCTTAGTACAGCAACAAGAAGAATTAATAATAGCTTCCATGCATTTTACCTCACTCAAAAAATTTGAAGTTACACATTTAGACAGTGTAAAACACTACTATCTAATTTTACCCTAAATTCAACAAAATTTCAACACCGAAAACCATAAAATTTATAACTAAATCTTTAATATTTATTGGTTAATTTGACTACTTAAGTGAATCATCATAATTATATATGTCAAAATCAGCAGGTGTAGATAAATTTGAGACGAAATTTTGCATTTCGTTTTTTGATTTAATTTGTCTTGTATTGTTAATAATTGATTGTTTCTGCTCAGGGTTTAAGGTTGCAAAATTTTCCATTGCAGTCACATTTTGTGAAAGAGCCATACCAAATCCTAGTGGTAAATCCATATTGTTTACATTTTTATTTTCCATTTTTTTATTCCTTTCTAATTTGACTTTAGTTTTTAACTTATTATATCTTCTAGTTTTTTAAATCCTTTTAAAATATCAATAGCATGAATAACATCTTGCTCTGTGGGAGGTGAAGTTTTTGAAAGCTTATTTTCAATGCCAAGCTCTTCTCTTTTTTCAAGCCCTAAGGTATGGTAGGGTAGAAGCTCGACTTTTGTGATACAGCTGTAATTTGTAAGAAATGTTCCAAGCATTTTAAGCTTTTCGTCCTTCATGGTGTATTCAGGAAGAAGAACCTGTCTTATCCATACCTCTTTATTTATTTTTTTACAAAAATCAAGCGTTGCTATACAGCTTTCGTTTCCTGCACCAGTTAGGGTTTTGCAATCGTCATTAATTACGTCTTTAATATCAAGAATAAGCATGTCAGCTTTTTCAATAACCGTTTTTGTTTTCTTTAGAGAAACTATTCCAGAGGTATCAATGGCAACATGAAGCTTGTACTTATGGCAAATATCAATAAGTTCACAGCAAAAATCCGCTTGTATAAGTGGCTCGCCACCAGATATGGTAACTCCCTCAATAAAAGTTAATACACCATGTATTTTTTCAAAGACTTCTTCTGGTGTTAGCTGAAACCTTGCATCTGATATGTGCCAGCTATCAGGGTTGTGACAATAAAGACACCTTAGCGGACATCCCTGCATAAATACAACAAACCTTAAGCCAGGACCGTCAACAGCACCAAGTGATTCAAAGGAGTGTATTTTACCTTTTATTTTCATATATCATAGCACCTAAAACCTTTCGTGGAAGGTTCTATTGATTACCTCAAGCTGGTGGGATTTAGGAAGTCTAATAAAATTAACAGCATATCCAGAAACTCGTATAGTTAGTTGTGGGTACTTTTCAGGGTGCTCCATAGCATCAATTAGCATTTCACGATTTAAAACATTTACATTAATATGATGTCCTGTCTCTTTAACATAACCATCTAAGAGACTGGCTAGGTTTTCGCATTGCTGTTTCTTTTCATTTCCCAATGCCTTTGGAATTATTGAAAAGGTATATGAAATACCGTCCTCTGAATAAGTGTAAGGAAGCTTTGCTACAGACATCATTGAGGCGATACTTCCGTTGCTGTCACGTCCATGCATTGGGTTTGCACCAGGGGCAAATGGTTCTCCGGCTTTTCTACCGTCTGGGGTTGAACCAGTTTTCTTTCCATAAACTACATTAGAGGTAATAGTTAGTATTGACATAGTAGCTTTTGCTTGTCGATACATAGACTGTGTTGAAAGCTTTTTCATAAACATCTTAACAACTCTTGCAGCAAGCTCATCAACTTTATTTTCATTGTTACCAAATTTGGGGAAATCACCCTCTTGTCTAAATTCAATAGCCATTCCATCTGCGTTTCGTACAGCTATTACCTTTGCGTATTTTATTGCTGAAAGGCTGTCCGCAACAACAGATAAGCCTGCTATACCACATGCCATAGTTCTAAATATATCCTCATCATGCAATGCCATTTGAAGCCTTTCATAGCTGTATTTATCATGCATAAAGTGGATTGCGTTAAGGGAATTTATATAAAGCCTTGCAAGCCAATCACAAACTAAATCAAATCTTTCCCATACCTCATCAAAATCCAAAAGGTCTGATTTAAGTGCTGGGATAATTGGTGCTACCTGCTCGCCACTAATTTCGTCTTTGCCTCCGTTAATTGCATAAAGAAGTGCTTTTCCCATATTAACTCTTGCACCGAAAAATTGCATTTGTTTTCCGATTCTCATTGCTGAAACACAACAGGCAATTCCGTAGTCATCATTAAATTGTGGTCGCATTATATCATCATTTTCATATTGAATAGAAGATGTTTCTATTGAGGCTTTCGCTGCAAAAAGTTTAAATTTTTCAGGAAGATTTACGGACCATAATATTGTCATATTAGGCTCTGGAGCAGGTCCTAGATTTATAAGAGTATGCAAAAATCTAAAGCTCATTTTTGTCACCATGCTTCTTCCGTCAACGCACATTCCTCCGATTGCTTCAGTTACCCAAGTTGGATCACCTGAGAAAAGTTCATCATAAGCCGGAGTTCTTAAAAATCGGATAAGTCTAAGCTTCATAATAAAATGATCTACAAATTCCTGAATTTGGCTTTCTGTATATTTTCCCTCTTCTAAATCTCTTTCAGAGTAAATATCTAAAAAGGTTGAAACTCGTCCTAGTGACATTGCTGCACCATTTTGTTCTTTAGTTGCACCTAGATAAGCAAAGTACAACCATTGGATAGCCTCTTTTGTGTCATTAGCAGGCTTTGATATGTCAAAACCATATGAAAGTGCCATTTCTTTAAGCTCATTTAAAGCTTTAATTTGCTCTGAAATTTCTTCTAAAGCGTTAATCACATATTCAGTATATGCTGACCTTTGCATATCCTTGTGGGCTTGAACTTTCTCCTCTATAAGCCTGTCAACTCCATATAGTGGAACACGTCTGTAATCCCCAATAATTCTTCCTCGACCATAAGCGTCTGGAAGTCCAGTTATTATTCCAGAATGTCGTGATTTTTTCATTTCTTCTGAGTATACATCAAAAACTCCATCATTGTGTGTTTTTCTATAGTTAAAAACGGCATTTAAATTTTCTGGCAATACTCGATTGTAAGCCTTTAATGATGTATGAACCATTCTAATTCCGCCAAAGGGAAGAATAGCTCTTTTTAAAGGCTTGTCTGTTTGAAGTCCAACTATTGTTTCAAGCTCTTTTTCAATGTAACCAGCTTTGTGTGAAGTTATGGTAGATATAGTTTTTTCGTCTATATCTAAAACCCCACCATTTTTATTTTCCTTATCCATTAATACTAAAACTTTTTCCCAAAGCTTTAAGGTCGATTCAGTTGGCTTTTCTAGAAAGCCTTCGTCACCAGAATACTCAGTGTAATTTTCAACAATAAAGTCACGGACATCTATTTCGTTTTTCCAAATTCCATCTCTAAATTTCATATTAAAATTTCTCCTTAGATTATAGTTTAATCTTATTTTCTGATAAATATAGCAAATGTATTCATGTATAATATTTCTTGACATAAATGGAGTTAAATGTTAAGATTAATTAGAAATATAAGTAATTTCTTTTTTCAATAATATCTTTCCTCAAATTGATTACAATATTACTAAAATAAATTTTTAAGGACTATGAAACTATGGAAAATCTTACAAACATAGGAAAAATAAAGGATATATTTAATAAGCATGGCTTTAATTTTTCTAAAGCTTTGGGGCAAAATTTTTTAATTAATCCAACTGTTTGCCCTAAAATTGCCGAAATGGGAAATGCTAAAGAGGGCTTTGGAATAATTGAAATTGGAACAGGTATTGGTGTTTTGACAAATGAATTGGCTAAGAGAGCTGACAAAGTTGTTGCTATTGAAATAGATGATAGACTAATGCCTATTTTAAAAGAAACTCTTGCTGAATACGATAATGTTAAAATAATTAATGACGACGTAATGAAAACCGATTTACATAAGCTTATTGAAAACGAGTTTAGTGGAATGGAAGTGGCTGTTTGTGCTAATCTTCCTTACTACATAACCTCACCAATTATTATGAAGTTTTTAGAAGAAAGACTTCCAATCAAATCATTAACTGTAATGGTTCAAAAGGAAGCAGGGCAGAGATTTTGTGCTGGACTTCAAAGTAGAGACATGGGTTCGGTAACAGTTGCAATTAATTATTTTTCCACACCAAAAATGTTATTTAATGTCTCAAGGGGAAGCTTTATGCCTGCACCAAATGTTGATAGCTGTGTGGTGAGGTTTGACATTAAAGATGAAACACCTCTAGGTGTAACTGATGAAAAGTTTTTCTTTGATGTTGTTCATGGTGCTTTTCAACAGAGAAGAAAAACTTTGTGTAATTCTATTTCATCATCACTAAGGCTTAATAAGGAGCTTGTAATTAATGCTATAGAAGAAACTAATTTACCTCTAACTGTTCGCCCTGAACAGCTTTCTATGGATGACTTTATATCTTTTGCTGAAAACCTCAAAAAAATAGTAAAATAAAATAAATAATCACGTGTTTGCGACAAAATTTTCGTTACCCTCATGATAGAATATATTCACATAAATAGAATTTCTACATAAAGGACGGATTGTAATGTTAAAAACACAAGGAACAACAAATGTAAAAAACTCAGTATCAGCTAAATTTGCAACTCAAATAATCGTAGTAGTGGTTTTAAGTATTTTGGCATCAACTAGCAGAATTTTAGGGTTTTTGTCCCCTGTTAATGTAATAATAGCTTCAGTTTCTGGAAACTGGAGCATTTTTGCGTTCTGTGCGTCTCTAGTAACCTATCTCGTTACAGGAAACTTGACTTTAGGGTTATTTGAACTAAGCTCAATGTTTGTAATTATTGGAGTTAAAATTCTTGTTAAAAATGGTGATAGAGAAAACAAAATTAAAGACAAAGGACTTAGCAATGCCTTTTTAACAACTGGAGCTATGGTCTTTTGCGGTGTAGTAACAAGCGTTTTTTTCTCGGTTGACTCATATCAGTTTATTTTTAGAATGATGGTTTCAATTTTGTGTGGTTGCGTTGTATATTTTGTCCAGTCCACTAAAAATAGGGCGAGCGTCGACGGGGTATTAGACATAAATGGAATAAATGGAGCGTCACTAGGAATAATATATGTGCTAATAATAACCACACTAAGCTCTGTTGGATTTTTTGGAATAAATCTAGGAAGAATACTAGGTGCTTTTGTGGTACTAGTGGCAGCAGGGAAGTACAAGCATATTGGTGGAGCTGTGTGTGGTGCTTTAACAACCTGTGGCGTTATCTTGTGTTCTCCTGAGCTTGCAAAAAACACCCTTCTCCTCGCGACCTGTGGACTTATTTGTGGAGCATTTGTTCCAATGGGACAGGTTGTTACAACACTTATATTTATCTTTTCATCAGTGGTTAGTCTAATGGCTGTTGGATTTAATAGTGATACCTTTAATATGCTCACTGATATTGCAATTGGTGGTGTAATATATGCTGCAATTCCACAGGACATTGGAAGAAAGCTTTTTAAAATTCTAGGCGGAAAACAAAATGCAATTGATATAGTGGGTCAAACTGCATCATCAAGACTAAAATTTACATCAGGAACTTTAAAGGACGTTAGAAAACAGCTTTTAGGAATCTCTGATGAGCTTAATAGAAACAATAGTTTTAAACCACTTGGTATAAGAGTAAAATGCGAGGTGTGTCAGGACTGTCAAATGAATGATGTGTGCTGGAAAAACAACAAGAAAAAAATAATGCATGTATTTAAGAGTTTAGATGAAAAAGCACAAAATAATGGACACCTTTCACTAAGTGATGTTAATGAAACATTTCCATTATGCACACGTAGTCCTCGGCTTGCGAATACTTATAATACAGAATTATCTAATATGATTAGCGAACAAACCAGCAACCAAAAGGTAAAAGAGTTAAGAGAGCTTCTTTCAGAACAGCTAGTTGCAATGGAGGATTTGTTGACAGATTTATCCTATAAGGTTGAAAAAATATCTGGTGTTGATGCGTCACTATCTTCAAGGGTTAAATCGTATTTGGCAAAGCTAGGTTTTGCCGGAGTAAAAGCGTGTGTATATAGCGACGATAGCAAAATGAAAAGAATTGAAGTGTTTACTCCATCACAAATAAAAAGTGACTTGGTTAAAATAACCGTTGAGATTGGCAATATAGTAGGGTGTGATTTAGAGCTTCCTGTAACCTCAAAGGTTGAGGGAATGTGTAGAATGGTGTTTACAGAAAGTCCAGAATACTCAATTAAGAGCGGTGTAGCACAGTTTACGGCTAATGATGATTTTTATTCTGGTGACACAATTGAACGTATTTGGCTTAGTAAGTCTGAATATGCTATTGTACTTTCTGATGGAATGGGAACAGGAAAACGTGCAAAGCTTGATTCGACTCTTGCGGTTAACTTAATTACTAGATTCGTTGCCTCTGGTATTTCAGGTGAAACATCTTTAAAGCTTTTAAACTCGATATTAAGGGTTAAAGGTTGGGAGGAATCATTTGCAACAGCTGATATTGCTTTGGTGGATTTGTATTTTGGAAGTGTAAAAATAGTAAAAGCAGGAGCTGCGCCGAGCTATATTTTAAGAGATGAAGTTCTTATTAGAATTGAAGGGCAAGCTTTTCCTCTTGGTATTTTGTCGGAAACCACTCCAGTTAACGCAACATATAAATTATTTGCTAATGATAAGCTAATTATGATTTCAGATGGAGTTAGTGAGGACGTATTGAAAAAAGCAGTTACAGAAATAAATAGACATAAACTAAATCCAAATAACTCTGCTGAACTAATAGCAAACTATGCAAAGAATAATGGGTCAGATGATGGCGAAAAACCAAATAATGATGACATTACAGTTTGCGTGTTAAACATACAAATGAATAAATAATTAATTAATCAAAATTAATATCGTATAATTTGCACAAAGGTTGGAAATTATTGTTCAAATTGCACAAAAACCGAGCTACTGCTATGTGTAAATACTAAAACATTTACTAAAACTCTTGCAAATTTACTCAAAAAAGGTTAAAATAGTAACAGGATATAAAAGTGAAATTTATATTTCGGAAAATTTTTTCAATATAAAAGTCTTTAATTTAGAAATATATATAAAATTTACCAGCACTTCACTTTTTTGTTCATCTTTTGTACAAATACACAACAAGAGATTAGACAACAATGGAAAGGATGATTACACCAATGTCAAATTTAATACCAAAAGAATATGAATTACCTTTGTATTTATTTGGTGAAGGCAGTAACTTTGAAGCGTATAGATTTTTGGGTGCACATCTAGGGGAGAGAGGCAAAAAATCAGGATACTTCTTTAGAGTTTGGGCTCCAAATGCAAAATCTGTTTCCGTAGTTGGTGATTTTAATTCATGGGATAAAGAATCAGACCCAATGTCAATGATAAATAATTCAGGTGTTTGGGAAGCTTTTATTCCTAATATTAAAGAAAATACTATTTATAAGTATTCAGTTGAATGTTCTGATGGACAAATTAAGATGAAAGCCGATCCATATGGAATATATATGGAGGAAGCCCCTTCAACTGGAACAAAAATACTTTCAGAAGACGATTTTAAATGGACAGACCAAACATGGGAGAATGAAAAAACTGGCTTCTATGATAAACCAGTTAATATTTACGAGGTCCACATAAATTCTTGGAAAAAGAATGAAGATGGAACTATGTATGATTATAAGCAATTTGGAGATGAAATGGTTCCATATATGAAATCTATGGGATACACTCATATCGAGCTTATGCCAATTGCTGAATATCCATTTGAAGGAAGCTGGGGATATCAGGGTATTGGATATTTTGCTCCAACCTCTAGGTTTGGAACTCCTTTTGATTTTATGAAAATGGTGGATTATTTCCACAACAACGGAATAGGCGTTATTTTAGATTGGGTTCCAGCACATTTTCCAAAAGATGAGGCTGGACTGTATG
>JAAZIT010000207.1 GCA_012800685.1 Clostridiales bacterium | reverse complement strand
ACTACTTTAAAAATTGACGCAATTCATATAACGAAGATATTTCAAATGTTGGTGCAATATTCGTTTGATTTGTAGTTTTCGATAAATTTAGCCAACAACTATCAATGCCTGCATTATTTCCTCCTGCAATATCTGCTGATAATGAATCGCCAATAATAAGAATTCTATCTTTACTTACTTTTGGAATATGTTCAAAAACGTAATCAAAGTAAGAAATGTGCGGTTTTTGAAAACCTATATGTTCAGATACAAATGCTCCTGAAATATATTGTTTTATCAATGAATTTTCCATTCTGGATTTCTGAGTTGCTAAAATTCCATTTGTTACAATATAGATTTTTTTGTTAAAAGAATAAATTTCTTTGCATATTTCTTCTGCCCCATCAATTAAGTGTGTACCTTTTCCAAGCTCATATAAATACTTTTCATTGAAAAGATTTGAATCAAAGTCAACGCCAATATCCTTAAATAATTTGTCAAACCTAAGGGTTTGTAACGCCGTTTTACTAATATCACCCTTTTCGTAGGATTGCCAAACCGTACTGTTTATTTCTCTATATTTTTTCCTTACATTTTCAGAATAATTAAATCCACAGAAATTAAATACTGCTTTTAATGCATCGGCTTCCGATTTATCATAATCATACAATGTACCATCTGCATCAAATAAAAATATGTCATAGCTACTCAATAACATTTCCTCCTTTTTTAGGCAAGTCCCAAAATTTAAATTATCTTCTTCATTTTTTCACTCTCGAGTAAAAGTTAGTCACGCAAATCTAATAATAAATACAATCGTATTTTATTACATAAAATAAACAATGTTAAACCTTTTTAAAGATTCGACAAGTTTTCGTTTGTATAAATACTATAAGAAGGGTGGCTCTGCATATCCGTATGCTCATTTTACCACAACCACATTTAAAAAGCAATATATCGATTGGATTTGTACGTTTTGATAATTGCTTCCTGTAATCATTCTTTTTTTATCAGCCTAGTGTTTATACATCTTACCATAATAAATGAACCGTGTCGACTCTTTTGAAAGAGTCGACACGGTTCGACTTTGTCTAAAGACTATAAAAATGTTTTTGCCTTTCAGTGTAGGGATATGAACTCGCGTGAAGCGCATTGTGTATTCTATAGTTGCTGTAAAGCTATATTGTATATTGATGTAAAGCTTATCTAATGATAAGCCTCACAAGTTCATCTATTTCTCCGTCCATAATTCATGATTTAGATTGCAATAAGTGTTTCATATGGTCTGACAAAAAAGATGCCAAGAAAAATTACAGTTTTTCAATTACCAATAAGACATAGCCTTCATATTTTCTTCTAAAACCAAAGTAGCTAGTATACCACTTTTCACACCAATCTTGACAATTTTCATCATTGGGATTATTACGTAGATTTTCTAAGTGTCTGCGAGCGCTCCACATAATATAACGTTCCCATTCTGCATCTGTATCGCTTGCCATTGATGTTATAAAGTAATCAAACTTTCTTACAATTTCATTAATAGACCGCAACGAAAGCGTTTCTCCCTCAAATTCAATTAATTCCATGGGAGGACTTTCAACCTTTGAAAAGCGTGTACCAATAATGAGTTTTCCGTTTGGTTTTACATACTGCTCAAGGAGTTGAATTGTTCTTTCAAATCCTCCAAAATCTTCACCGCTTAAACAAACATAGTCAAACTTCTTATCACTTTTCCAGTTAAGTACATCTGCTTCAATCAGTGAAATGTCATCAATGTTTTCATGTTTGAGTAATATTTTCCCTTCGTCTATAAATTCTTTACATATATCTACACCTATTCCTTTAATACCAAATGCTTGATGCCATACTTTTAGCATTTCACCATAGCCGCAGCAAAGATCAAGAACAAATGAATCCTGATTCATACCAGATGTAAAGCCTATCTCGACAATTTTATCAAGCGGGGTCATACTTATAAGGTGCTTGCTTTCTTCTAATTTATTTATTAAATTCTTGTAATCCATTTCATTAATCCTTTCATTTAGGCAAAATGAATTACCACTTTGCCTGTTATTTCAGTCGGTTACCTCTTATTGTATAGAAACTTTTCATCATAGACCACTCCCTTCAAATACTATACGCAGTGTAGCATAAAACATAAAAGAAGTCAACCGTTTTTACAACAATTAACTTCTTTCGACGTTTGTCTAAAGACTATAAAAAAGATATATTTAGCTTTTCGGTGTAGGGATTTGAACCTTCGTAGTTTACGCAGGTAAAAGAACTTATTATACTGGAATATAATCTTTGCTAAAATGGCAGGGTCTGACAAAATAGATGCATTTTTATTGCGGCATTATTCTAATGCTTTTAAATAATATAAAACCAAAGCATTATCTTCAATTGCAGACATGACGAATGTATTATAACCCCAATGTAAGTATATAGCTAAATTTCGAGTCTCGCTTGCCTCAACACCGATAGTAATAGCTTTATATCCTCTATCAGTTGCATATCGCTCCATATGTTTTACAAGTTTAGAGATATGACCTTGGCCTTCATGTTTCTTTTCTATTCTTAATGCATTTATATTAGTCCTATAGTTACCGTCAGCAAGTTCCGTTCTGCCGTTTATTCCACTACACTCTGGTGAGAGTAATAAAGTTCCCTCACCGATGGGGACTTTATTAAAGAGAATAACAAAAGTTTTACATTTGCCAATTTTGTTATCCTTTATTGCTTCATTGCCCCAGTTAATCCATCGCTCATCTCCAGCATTTTCAGCTATGTTTCTATCCCATCTCAACCTGAGTTCATCCATTGAAGCGATTTTATATTCATATCCTTTTTCGCCGTCATTCATTTTCCTGTACCTCCCAACATAGATACTGTAAGGTTCTGCCTATTGAGTTTATGTTTATTCAGTTCTTTACTTTACAAACAAAAACCTGCCATAAAATCAATTTAACAGATTTTACGACAGGTTTTAACGTTTGGTCGGGGCGACAGGACTTGAACCTGCGGCATCTTGGTCCCAAACCAAGCACTCTACCAAACTGAGCTACGCCCCGTTGTTGACGTTAGTGTACAGCAAATTTCCTGAAAGCCCATACACATAATGGATATTCTATTCTTCTCGCATTATTGCCTCTGCGTCATCAGACAGCTTAATTATTATACGTCACTTTGTTGTTTTTGTCAAGGTGTTTTCAAAGTTTTGACGTTTTGCACAACATTGGGTGGTTTTATTTTAATTTTTTTTGCGTTTTGCTATAGGGTTTTGGGGTTGACAAACGCTAACAAATGATTTATACTAAATATTAACTTGATGAAAATAAATGCAGTGATAGGAACAAAAGCAGATTCTTTCAGGCAAAGAGAGCTGTCGGTTGGTGTAAGACGGTACTGGTAATCTGTGATAACTCGTCCTTGAGCAGCTTAACCGAAGTTTAGTAGGTTTAAGTCGGTTCTCCCGTTACAGAGAAGCACATTGTTAGATGTGGCTAAGGTATTCTGCGTGAGCAGTTTACGAAAAAGAGTGGTACCACGAGTTTTAGCTCGTCTCTTTACAGTTTTTTGTAAGAGACAGGGCTTTTTTTATTGCAAAAATTAATTCATCTCTGCCTTTTATAACTTATTTTCTCAAGTAAAATAATTATAAGCGAGGGTAATAAAAATGAAAAATTCAAACAAGTACACTAGATGCTATTTTATGCCTCCTGTTAAAAGTATGAAATGGGCAGAAAAAGAATCGATAGACAAAGCTCCAATATGGTGCTCTGTTGACCTTAGAGATGGAAATCAAGCTCTTATCATTCCTATGAGTCTTGAAGAAAAGCTTGAATTCTTTAAATATCTTGTTGGAGTTGGGTTTAAGGAAATTGAAATTGGCTTTCCTGCCGCTTCAGAGACTGAATATGAGTTTTGTCGCGCCCTAATTGAGCAAAACTTAATTCCTGATGATGTTACAATTCAAGTTCTTACACAAGCAAGAGAACATATCATTAAGAAAACTTTTGAAGCACTTGAGGGCTGTAAGAATGCTATAGTTCACCTTTACAACTCAACCTCTGTGGCTCAAAGAGAACAGGTTTTTAAGAAATCAAAAGAGGATATTATTAAAATCGCCATTACCGGTGCTACGCTTCTTAACGAATACAAAGCTAAAACCCCCGGTAACTTTAGATTTGAATATTCACCAGAAAGCTTTACCGGAACTGAAATGGATTTCGCTTTAGAAATTAGCAACGCTGTCATTGATATTTGGCAACCAACTAGTGACAACAAGGTTATTTTAAATCTTCCTGTTACAGTTCAACATTCTATGTCTCATGTCTACGCCAGTCAAATTGAATATATGTGCGACAACATTAACAATCGTGAAAATGTTATTGTATCACTTCACCCACACAACGACCGTGGCTGTGCTGTTGCTGACAGTGAGCTAGGATTACTTGCCGGTGCTGACAGAATTGAGGGAACTCTTTTTGGAAACGGCGAAAGAACAGGTAACGTTGACATAGTAACCTTGGCACTAAATATGTACGCTCAAGGCGTTGACCCTGAGCTTCATTTCGAAAATCTACCAGAGCTTGTTGAGGTTTACGAGCGTGTAACCAGAATGAAAGTTTACGAGCGTTCCCCTTATTCAGGAAGTCTTGTATTTGCTGCATTTTCAGGCTCTCATCAAGACGCTATTGCAAAGGGCATGAACTGGAGAGAAACCAATGACTGTAAGCACTGGACAGTTCCCTATCTTCCAATCGACCCTAAGGATATTGGAAGAGAATATGAGGGTGACGTTATTAGAATTAACTCTCAATCCGGCAAGGGTGGAATTGGTTATCTACTTCAACAGCAATACGGTTTCGAACTTCCTGCTAAGATGAAAGAAGATTTTGGATATGTTGTTAAAAACATTTCCGACCATCAGCACAAGGAGCTTATGCCAGAAGAGGTTTATGACATATTTATTGAAACCTATCTTAACATCTCTGGAAAGGTTGAAATTAACGAAGCTCACTTTATTCAGAAGCCTGAGGGTATTATTGAAGCAAAGGTTATGGTATCAGTTGGCGGAGAGGCTAAGGAATATATTGCCCAAGGAAATGGTCGTCTTGACGCTGTATCAAACACATTAATGGAAGCCACTGGCTTTGAATTCTCAATTGAAACCTATCAAGAACACGCTTTAGAAAGTGGCTCAAAATCACTAGCCTGCGCTTACGTTGGCATAGTCTATCAAGGTAAGAAAATTTGGGGAGCTGGCACTCATACAGACATTATTAGCGCATCAATTAACGCTCTTATTTCAGCAATCAACAAAATTGTTTAGTTTATTGGATTTCTAATTCTATAAATATATAAATTTCAAAAGACTGAAGCTATTTACGCTTCAGTCTTTTTTTGTTATAATGTTATTTTGTATTTATGACTATTAACTAGCAACTAGCAACTAATGGCTAGTCATTAGTGATTAGCAACCAGTGGCTTAAACTGCAGCAACGCTGTCGCTAAGAGATAGCTAATTGTAGACAGTAGATAGTTAATAGTTGATAGTTAATAGCTAATAGCTAAGTATGTGTTTCTTTGTCATACATTATATATATAATATCGTGTGGCTTAGTAATACATCTTAGCGATGAATATCAAATCCACCTCTTGTATAGAAAAGCTCTCTAATGGCTATTGCACAACTAGAAAGGAAACGATGTTTATCCTCAATAATACTTTTTTGCAAAGAATTAGCCACTTCTTCACCTGCAATTTCAGCCACCTTTTTCTTAGTTAATTCAAAATGGTCTGAAACAGTTCTAAAATTATGAAGTATAATCTTCTGTGGATTTGT
>JAAZIT010000206.1 GCA_012800685.1 Clostridiales bacterium | reverse complement strand
CAAGTGGCACTTCAATTTCTCCGGTTTCGTCAAGTGATTTTAAATTTACAGCATCACGATGTTCCCAAGTGTCACGAAGTTGAAATGTAACTCCTGCACTTCCGTAATCTGTATTTTCGGCTGATGCTGAGAATGGCATAGCAGCAAGAGATAGTGTCGCTGCTGCAATAATAGCTAGAATTTTTTTGATTTTCATAATTTAATTTCCCTTTCATCTTTTTATTGTAAATCGTTTACATTTTAATTTTACACAATATTAGCATTTTTTTCTATGCTCAAATGGTACAAATATTTTATGAGTATCTTGTTTATTATAACCAAACAAGATACTTTTTAAGTGTTTAGTTCAGATATTTTCCATTGAAATGAATTGTTGCTAGGTTTATAAATTGCTGGAATAACCCTTTTTAAGAATGGGATTTCATAAAAAGCCCTTGTAAACTTTTTCGAGCAAGTAATTCGGTATATACTATTTTCCCAGTCAACACAAGTTAGCTTAAAATCTTTATACTTTCCTGATAATTCAACCTCATCGCCTGCCGAATTTTCAAAACCTAAAGTTCCGTCTAGATTTAGTTTAATTCTAAATCCCTCGATTTCAGGTCCAACATTTCCGTCATTATGAAGGCACATTTTAGATGTCATGTTCATTATCTGATAGTATCTTTTTTCATCAATTAAAATTTTCTTTTTAATGTCTTTTCTAAATTTTACTATTATTCCCGCACAAGCTATCTGCGCCTCTGGTAAGGCTGAACGAACAATATTTTCATAACGGATTTTTCTCCCACTCATAAGCTCATCATAAAATCCACTTGACGCTTCCGCTAATCTGTTTGCAATTTGACCAATAGAAAGATTAGCATATTCCTCATATGTTGAAATAGCTGATTGAGCCTTGTGCTGATGACAAGATTTATTAGCATACTGCTCAAATGCAGTATGACGGTTGTTCGGGTTACCAGTACATACTCTTGACGTTGTATGAGGTACACAACAAATATCAGATATGAAATGTAGAACCCTTCCTAAAGAAACACTGGCTAGGTTAAACCTTTTATTTTGCCAATGGATTAAAGCCATTGTGTAATTTTCTTCAATCATTGTTCCAGCTGATTTGTAAAAACCGCCAAAACGATTTGGATAATATCCAGCGACTTGTCTGTTCGGAAGTCCAAATTTGTTAAGAGGTGAATAATAGTGAAGACCAGAGCCGTTGTCGCAATCCCCTTTAGCATCAGGCACGGTTCCGCCATATAAAATCAAGTCTAAAAAAGGCTTGAATAGAGTTATAGTCCTAAGCTTTCCATCGTTTTTTAACACCTCAAAAGCTTCATTAATTATGTGTATATGAGTACGCTTAAACCACGCATTTGCTTTAATCTCAGTTAGCTTTGACACTGATATTAAAGCAACGGCAAAAGCAACTACCTTTTTCATTATAAATCGCCCTCTCTAAAATGAACCTAATTATAAAACGGTCATTTTACTGGAGATCTTTTTAAACTTCTCCTTTTTAACTATTTATTAGCCACAAATATATAATCAATAAAATCATAAACTAACATCAGTAGATATACTAACATTGGTATACTAGTTAATATAGCTTGATACCTCTTTTTCTTAGAAAGTAAGCTGTTATCAGCAAATCGCTTTTTAATAATTTTTCTATAGAGAAATATCTCTAAAATCCCAATAAACAAGACAGATATTAATATAAAATAGTAAATACCAATTACTATATCTATATTATAATCAGAACCACATATAACAATAAAGCTCAAAAAGTTATTTATAACGTGCATAACTATTGTTGGTACAATCGAGCCTGTATATACCGCTATAGTAGCAAATAAAATTCCTGTTAAAAACGCTGACATAAACTGAGATAAATTTCCGTGCATTAAACCAAAAATAAATCCCGAAAAGAAAATTGCAACAGATTTCCCATATGGTTGGAGAAATTTAATTACCAATCCACGATAAACCAGTTCTTCAACTATTGGTGCAATAATAACCATATATGAAAACATCATTATTGTGTAAGATGTGCTT
>JAAZIT010000205.1 GCA_012800685.1 Clostridiales bacterium | reverse complement strand
ATTCTGGCTGACTTGTATATTGGTCGCAAGCCACAACAGCCCACTTTTTCATATCAACGTTTTTAGGAATACACAAGTCTGTTTTTCCAAATGCTGTTTTCATAATATCTATCCTCTCAAAATTAGTTAGATTCTTTAATTATTTAATTTTAAATAACCATTAGGGTTTTTAAATATTTAAAGTTTTTCAGGCAACCTTTTAGGTTGCCTGAAAATATTGCTCTTATTCGTTAGCTCCGCAGCACTTTTTATATTTCTTGCCACTTCCGCAAGGGCAAGGATCGTTTCTTCCGATTTTTTTGCCAACAGTTCTTCCACCTGATTTTAAAGATGTATCAGCTTTAATAGGACTAGCCTTTAAAACCTGTTCTCTCTTTGGCTCTTCATTTTTCTGAATTTTAACAGTAAACATCATTCTTACTGTATCCTCACAAATTGTGGCAACCATTGCATCAAACATATCGAAGCCTTCAATACGATATTCAACAACCGGGTTTTTCTGCCCGTATGAACGTAGTGAAATACCTCTTTTTAGCTCGTCCATATCATCAATATGTGCCATCCATTTTGTATCAACTATTTTAAGAAGAACAACTCTTTCAACCTCACGAAGTACATCGCTTGGAATTTCCTCCTCACGAGCCTTATACTTTTCAAGTGCTCTTTCTGTAAGCATTTTTGCAATATCATCTTTAGATACTTCATCAAGCTCTGTAGCACTATATCTAAAGTCATCATCTGTTGTAAGAAGTCCCCTTAGACTATCACGAAGTCCCTCAAGATTCCAGTTTTCATGAATTTCATCATCAAGGATATATGAATCAACTGTTGCAGCAACATAGTTTTTAATCATAGTTACAATATGCTGATGAACGTCCTCACCATCAATAACTTGATTTCTTTGTCCATAAATAATTTCACGCTGGGTATTCATAACGTCGTCGTAGTTTAAAACGTTCTTTCTAATGTTAAAGTTTACAGCTTCAATTTTCTTCTGTGAAGACTCAATAACTCTTGAAAGTGGCCCTGCTGAAATAGGTGTATTTTCATCAACCTTAAGTGTGTTCATTATTGCAGTAATTCTATCACCCGAGAAAATTCTCATTAGGTCGTCCTCAAGTGCCAAATAGAATATACTTTCACCTGGGTCGCCTTGACGTCCTGAACGTCCTCTTAGCTGGTTGTCAATACGTCTTGACTCATGTCTTTCAGTACCGATAATGAGAAGTCCTCCTGCATCTTTAACTGCAACTGCCTTTTCGCTTACCTCTTTTGTATACTTAGCATAAAGCTCCTTATAAAGGTCTCTAGCTTTTAGAATTTCTTCATCCTCTGTTTCAGCAAAGCCTGTTGCCTCAACAATAATTTCTTCTGGGATTTGGAGCTTTCTCATTTGTGACATTGACATAAACTCAGCGTTACCACCGAGCATAATATCAGTTCCACGTCCAGCCATGTTAGTAGCAATTGTAACCGCTCCAAATTGTCCTGCCTGAGCAACAATCTCAGCCTCACGGTCATGCTTTTTAGCATTAAGAACGTTATGCTTAACACCCTTATTTTTAAGAAGCTTTGAAAGAATCTCCGACTTTTCAATTGAAACTGTACCAACTAGTACAGGCTGCCCCTTTTTGTGACATTCAACAATCTGTTCTATAACTGCATTATATTTTCCCTTTTCGGTTTTATAAACCATATCTGCATGGTCTTTTCTAACAACTGGCATATTTGTTGGAATTTCAATAACGTCAAGCTTATAAATTTCTCTAAACTCGTCCTCTTCAGTTAAAGCTGTACCAGTCATACCGGAAAGCTTATTGTAAAGTCTAAAGTAGTTCTGATAAGTGATTGTTGCAATAGTTTTTGACTCCCTAGCAACCTTAACACCTTCTTTAGCCTCAATAGCCTGATGAAGTCCGTCATTAAAACGTCTTCCTATCATTATACGACCAGTAAATTCGTCAACAATAAGAACCTCTCCGTCCTTAACAACATAGTCAATATCATCTCTCATTGTACCATTAGCTTTAATAGCTTGATTTATATGATGAAGAAGTGTCATGTTTGCTGCATCCATTAGGTTTTCAACATTAAATGACTGTTCAGCCTTTTTAACTCCAGATTTTGTAAGAGTAGCTGTTCTTGCCTTTTCATCAATAATATAGTCACCATCAACTTGATCGTTGTCAGCCTTATCATCAAGCTCAACAACTGTATATGGTTTAAGTGTTTTTGCAAATCTATCAGCATACTGATAAAGTTCAGTAGATTTATCTCCAGGTCCGGAAATAATAAGAGGTGTTCTAGCCTCGTCAATTAGAATTGAGTCAACCTCGTCAACTACTGCAAATGAAAATCCTCTTTGTACACGGTCTTTTTTATAGATAACCATGTTATCACGAAGATAATCAAATCCAAATTCATTATTTGTTCCGTAAGTAATGTCAGCGGCATAAGCTGCACGCTTTTCTTCCTTATCCATTCCAGAAAGAACAACGCCTATTGTACAGCCTAGAAAACGGAATACTCTACCCATTTCCTCAGACTGGAATTTTGCAAGATAGTCATTTACTGTTACAACGTGAGCTCCCTTACCATCAAGTGAGTTTGCATACGCTGCAAGACAAGCCACAAGTGTTTTACCTTCACCAGTTTTCATTTCTGCAATTCTTCCTTGATGAAGTACTATTGCACCAACAATCTGAACTGGGTATGGCTTTTTACCTAAAACCCTGTGCGCTGCCTCACGACAAACTGCAAGTGCCTCAGGAAGAATACTATCAAGGGTATCAAGCTCTTGAAGTCTTTCTTTAAAAAGAGCTGTTTGCTCCCTAAGCTGAACATCTGTCATAGCCTGCATTTTAGGCTCTAAATCAAGAACCTGCTTTTTAATTGGTTCAATTCTAATAAGCTCTTTCTTTGAGTAGTTGCCAAAAATTTTATCTAATAGTCCCATTAACTCATTCCACCTTTATTTTATTGGACCCTTATATTTTATTTTAGTTAAATATAACAATACAGCATATATTATACTATAAT
>JAAZIT010000204.1 GCA_012800685.1 Clostridiales bacterium | reverse complement strand
TTTTGCCACCTTGGATGTGCATCATAAGCCACTTTGCCATGTCATTAGCTGTTGAATTAATGGATGCTGCTGGCCCAGCTAAATCAAGGTTCCATAATTTCAGTGGGTTCAAGCTACCATTTCGGTATCGATATGGTAGGGCGTAGTCATTATCTTTTTCCATATCATTAACAGAACAATTTGTGCCAGTCATACCAAGGGGAATAAAAGTATATTTTTGCATTAAATCATCCCATGCTTCTCCGCTAGCACATTCTGCTACATAACCAGCCATTGCATACATAACATTGCTGTAAATTGCTTCTTGCCTAAAACCTGTGCATGGCTTAATAAATTTTAAACTTTTGGCTAACTCTTCCCTGCTTCTTTCTCCCGGCCAAATAGCATCGTGACAACCGAATCCTGTTTTATGAGAAAGTATATCTCTCAATGTCATATCCTTTGAGGCAGGATCGTACAATACAAGTTCAGGTGCGTATGTGGTAACTGGTTCATCATATTTTAATATTCCCTTGTCTACAAGGACAGCAATAAGAGCAGATGTCATAGATTTAGAGCATGAAGCTATTCCAAACTGAGTATCCGCAGTTGCTTTAAGATTCTGTTCTATATTTCTATATCCAATACCGATTGTATCCCACACTTTTCCATCCTTTATTATTGCAATGGATGCACCTGGAATTCTCCAGTAATTCAATTCCTTCTCAATAGCCATTAAAACTTTTTTAGATAACTTCGCCATATTTACCTACCTATATTATATATTTTATTAGACTTTAAAATCCTTGGCATTAACTCTCTTTTGTTTTCTGAGTATACATACATGTTTAATGAGTTTTAGATGGTGGAAACCAATGGGTTGTTTTGTTTGCAATATAAACTAAGAACAACATTGTTGGAACTTCTGTTAACACACCTACTGTAGTAGCTAGTGCTGCCGGTGAATCCATACCAAACAAGGCTATTGCAACTGCCACTGCAAGCTCAAAAAAGTTAGATGCTCCTATCATACCAGCCGGTGCTGCAATATTATAAGGCAACTTAAGCCATCTTGCTGCAAAATAAGCGATAAAGAATATCAATAATGTTTGTATAGTTAATGGTACTGCTATTAATAAAATATGCAAGGGATTACTTAAAATTGTTTCTCCTTGGAATGAGAACAACAAAACCAACATTAACAATAGTCCGGCAGTTGTAAGGCCATCAAACTTTGGCAAAAACTGCTTTTCAAAATACTCTATACCTTTATTCTTAATTACATTCATTCTTGTTAATACTCCCCCTGTCAATGGTATAACAACAAAAAGCACAACAGATAGAATCAATGTATCCCATGGAACCAAAACATTACTTACTCCTAATAAAAATTTTACTATTGGAATAAATAAAACTAAAATAATCAAGTCATTTGTTGCAACCTGTACAACAGTGTAAGCTGGTTCACCCTTTGTTAGTGTACTCCATACAAATACCATGGCAGTACATGGAGCTGCACCTAATAGAACTGCACCTGCTAAATACTGAGTGGCAAGGTCAGGAGTTATGAAATTTTTAAATACTATAAACAAGAAAAATGACGCTATGGCATACATTGTAAAAGGTTTAATAATCCAATTTGTTATCCATGTTACATACAAGCCTTTTGGATTCTTGCCTACATTTTTGATACTTTTAAAATCTACTTTCATCATCATTGGATAAATCATT